>NZ_WIVQ01000012.1:0-78744 GCF_009600545.1 Pseudomonas sp. FSL R10-1339
ATGTGAGAGTAGGTCATCGTCAAGATTAAATTCCAAACCCCCTGTCTGCTCACGCAGACAGGGGGTTTGTTTTTGTGCGCGAAAAAGCGGTCGCAAGCTTCAAGCCGTGTGCTCTCGGCTTGCCCCAAGCAGTTAGCTTGCTGTGTGCGCGGGGTTTCTATGCAATGGCGCCGCTCATGGCTATCATGCGTGCCTCATTGTGAGGCGATACATGCATGCTGACGTTGTTGAAACTCCTCAAAGATGGTCGATTCCACTCAGGGCAAGCGCTTGGTGCTGCACTTGGCGTTAGCCGCAGTGCAGTCTGGAAGCAGCTCCAGCTTTTGGAATCAAACCTGAACCTGTCGATTCATAAAGTTCGTGGTCGTGGCTATCAGTTAGCTGCACCGCTTGAGCTCCTTGAGCAGGATCAGTTGACTGCCAGCCCATGGCCTGTCTCTATTCATGATTCATTAGACTCCACCAATGCCGAGGCCTTGCGCGCGATCGACAGTGGCACTGCGGCGCCGTTTGTTGTTACGGCTGAGCGGCAAACTGCTGGTCGTGGACGAAGAGGCCGCAAATGGGTCAGTCCTTTCGCAGAAAATATCTACTACAGCCTTGTTCTTCGCATGGATGGCGGGATGCGCCAGCTTGAAGGGCTTAGCCTTGTGGTTGGTCTGGCAGTACTGAGTGCGCTTCGCGGGGTGGGGATATCTGACGCCGGCCTCAAATGGCCAAATGATGTGCTCGTAGGCAACAAGAAAATTGCCGGCATTTTGCTTGAGTTGGTCGGCGATCCGGCTGATGTGTGTCATGTGGTTCTGGGGATCGGCATTAACGTCAATATGCGGGTGGCCAGCGAGGTAGATCAGGCCTGGACCTCGGTATTTCTCGAGTCAGGTCATTCGGTAAACCGCAATGCGCTGATTTCGAAACTCAACGATAGCCTGCTGGTGTATCTGAATCGCCATGCTACCGAGGGCTTTTCGGCATTGCAGGCGCAGTGGGAGCAAAACCACTTGTGGCAGGGTCGTGAAGTCTCTCTGATAGCTGGAGTGCATCAGGTGGATGGCACTGTCATGGGTATTGATCAGCAGGGCGCGCTGCGCATGAGTGTCAATGGCGAAGAGAAAGTGTACAGCGGCGGTGAGCTTAGCTTGAGGTTGCGCCATGATTCTTGAGATGGACTGTGGCAACAGTTTTATAAAGTGGCGTGCCCTTGACGCCGGGGTGGCGGTGGGTGGGGGCGTAGTTGACTCTGATGCTGCGCTGCTGGCCGCGGTGTTGGCCGTTCCGGGGTTGAACATCACCCACTGCCGGTTGGTCAGTGTGCGCAGTGATGATGAGACATCGAGCCTGGTGGCCTCCATCGTGACGACCTTTGGTGTGGCTGCACAGTGCGCGCAGCCTGCAAGGAGTGCCGCAGGTGTCAGTAACGGTTATGAGGAGTTTGCCCGTTTGGGGCTCGATCGCTGGCTTGCCGTGGTTGGTGCTTTTGAGTTGGCGAAGAGCGCGTGCCTGGTACTGGATTTCGGCACGGCGGTAACGGCGGACTTCGTGGCTGCTGACGGTCAGCACCTGGGCGGGTTTATTTGTCCCGGGATGCCCTTGATGCGCGATCAGTTGCGTACTCATACACGCCGTATCCGGTATGACGACCTCTCTGCGGAGCAGGCCTTGCTCCAGCGTACGCCCGGGCGTACGACGGTTGAGGCTGTTGAGCGTGGGTGTTTGTTGATGCTGCGGGGCTTTGTGATGACCCAGCTGGAATTGGCGCGCGAGTACTGGGGAGAAGACTTTGAAGTTTTTCTTACCGGCGGTGACGCAAGCCTGGTAAAGGATATGGTTCCAGAAGCGCGCTTGGTGCAAGACCTGGTATTTGTCGGTTTGGCGGTGGTTTGTCCCCTTCCTTGAGGTTTCTATGCGTTGGCTGTTTCTGCTGCTGGTTGTACTGAATGTCTTTTATTACATATGGCACCAGCAAGAGGCTCCGTTGAGGGCCAAAGAAGTTGTTTCCTTGTCTTTGTACAAGGGCAGTCATCAGGGCATACGCCTGCTTGGCGAGGTGCCGCCGGCAGGTGGGGGAGGTGCAGTCGCCATTGACCAGGCGCTGAGTGCGCAATGCATGTTTTTAGGCAATTTACCTGTGCAAGAACAGCTGCACGGCCTGCAGCGCAGGTTGTCTGAGATGGGGATAGCATCTACCCAAGTCGAAGGTGAGCAGGCTGAAATGCCTGGCTATGCCCTCAAGATCAGCCCGCAAGGCACTGCTGCGGCCAGTGAAATGGTTTTGCAGAACCTTGTTAATGAATTCAATGGGTTAAAATACAAAAAAATGCGCTGTGAGGGCTTGCAGGTACCCGATAGTTTGCATAGAATGGCGCCCGCTCCACAGTGAACGCCAAACAGGCTACTAGGTGTGAAGCGAGTCAAGTTGCTAACTTCCTGATTTAATTGAAGAAAGTGGTTGACATAAGGTTGGAATGATGTAGAATTCTAAACAGCTCAGGAGGGGTTCCCGAGCGGCCAAAGGGATCAGACTGTAAATCTGACGTCTACGACTTCGAAGGTTCGAATCCTTCCCCCTCCACCATATTTAAGCTAGAGCAGCAAGATTTGCGGGTGTAGTTTAGTGGTAGAACCTTAGCCTTCCAAGCTAATGATGCGGGTTCGATTCCCGCCACCCGCTCCAGTCTAGCTGTTTTCGCGACATGTTTTGCTCTTGTAGCTCAGTTGGTAGAGCACACCCTTGGTAAGGGTGAGGTCAGCGGTTCAAGTCCGCTCAAGAGCTCCATATAACAAGGCAGATATGAAAATATCTGCCTTTGTTTTAACAGGTGCATAGCCTGTCTGGGGTGTTTGCTGGTGGCGCTGTTTTTAGGTGTCACTGCCCTGGTTGGTTGTTACGGTTGTGAGTAGCTCGCATTCTGCTATTCGCTGGCAATTCTCTGCTTGGATAGGGTTGATTGCAAAAGTAATTGCGCTTGTTGTTGAAAAGTCTCTCTCGTGTCGGCATAATCCGCGGCTCGATAATGTTTTAGGTCAGTAGCTCAATTGGCAGAGCGACGGTCTCCAAAACCGTAGGTTGGGGGTTCGATTCCCTCCTGACCTGCCAGATTCGCTCATTGCGTCTGGCTTTCTTTTCACAGGATCCTCTTTGATGACTCCCAAGGCTGAAGTTCAAGGCTCTCGCTTCGATCTCCTCAAGTGGCTTGTAGTGGTAGCTCTTGTGGTGGTTGGCGTTGTTGGGAATCAGTATTATTCTGGTTCGCCGATCCTGTATCGCGTCATTGCACTTCTTGTGATTGCTGCTGTTGCTGCCTATGTGGGCTTGCAGACGGCAAAAGGCAAGTCGTTCGCTGTCCTGGTAAAGGAAGCTCGTACTGAGATTCGTAAAGTCGTATGGCCAACTCGCCAAGAAACTACGCAGACCACGTTGATCGTGGTGGCTGTTGTTCTTGTTATGGCGTTGCTGTTGTGGGGTTTGGATTCCCTGCTCGGCTGGCTCGTTTCCTTGATTGTTGGCTAAGGGTGTCCCGTGGCTAAGCGTTGGTACGTAGTGCATGCTTATTCGGGTTACGAAAAGCATGTTATGCGCTCTCTGATAGAGCGTATTAAGCTGGCAGGCATGGAAGATGGCTTCGGCGAAATTCTGGTTCCCACTGAAGAAGTGGTTGAAATGCGTAATGGCCAGAAGCGCAAAAGCGAACGCAAGTTCTTCCCTGGTTATGTGCTGGTTCAGATGGACATGAGCGAAGGGACTTGGCACTTGGTCAAGGACACTCCGCGTGTCATGGGCTTCATTGGTGGTACTGCTGATAAACCGGCACCTATCACTGATAAAGAAGCAGAAGCAATTCTGCGTCGCGTAGCTGATGGCAGCGACAAGCCCAAGCCGAAAACACTGTTCGAGCCGGGCGAAGTTGTCCGTGTTACCGACGGTCCGTTTGCCGATTTCAATGGCACGGTCGAAGAAGTTAACTACGAAAAGAGCCGCATTCAAGTGGCGGTGCTCATTTTCGGTCGCTCTACTCCGGTAGAGCTAGAGTTTAGCCAGGTCGAAAAGGTCTAGTTAAACACGAATCCCAACCCCATGGCCTAGGCTGTGGGGTTTTGTCGTCACTGGGATAAACGCGCAAGTAACCGGGGAGCCTCTTTAGGCGATTGAACCCGTAATTGGAGTGCCTCATGGCTAAGAAGATTACCGCTTACATCAAGCTGCAAGTGAAGGCCGCTCAGGCTAACCCAAGCCCACCTGTTGGTCCGGCTCTGGGGCAGCACGGCGTGAACATCATGGAATTCTGCAAGGCTTTCAACGCCCGTACTCAGGGTATTGAGCCAGGCCTGCCGACTCCAGTGATCATCACTGTATACAGCGACCGTAGCTTCACGTTCGAAACCAAGTCGACCCCTGCTTCGGTTCTGCTGAAGAAGGCTGCCGGTCTGACTAGCGGTTCCGCTCGTCCAAACACCGTTAAGGTTGGCACTGTAACTCGTGCTCAGCTGGAAGAAATCGCGAAAACCAAAAACGCGGATCTGACTGCAGCTGATATGGAAGCAGCCGTGCGTACTATCGCCGGTTCTGCTCGTAGCATGGGCCTTAACGTGGAGGGTGTGTAATGGCTAAGCTGACCAAGCGTCAAAAGGCAATCGCCGGTAAAATCGAAGCTGGCAAGTCTTACAATTTTGTAGACGCTGCTGCTTTGCTGGCTGAGCTGTCGACTGTAAAATTCAGCGAGTCTTTCGACATCGCCGTTAACCTGGGCGTAGACCCACGTAAATCTGACCAGGTTGTTCGTAGCGCTACTGTGCTGCCACACGGCACTGGCAAGACTGTACGTGTTGCTGTGTTCACTCAGGGTCCAGCTGCTGAAGCTGCTCTGGCTGCCGGCGCTGATCGCGTTGGTATGGACGACCTGGCTGCCGAAATGAAAGGCGGCGACCTGAACTACGACGTAGTTATTGCATCCCCGGACGCAATGCGTGTTGTTGGACAGTTGGGTCAGATCCTGGGCCCACGTGGTCTGATGCCTAACCCTAAGGTTGGTACTGTAACTCCAGACGTAGCCACCGCTGTTAAGAACGCGAAGGCTGGTCAGGTTCGTTATCGCACCGACAAAAACGGTATCATTCACACTTCCGTTGGCAAGATCGGCTTCGACGCCGTTCAGCTGAAGGAAAACGTTGAAGCCCTGATCGCTGATCTGAAGCGTATCAAACCAGCTTCCTCGAAAGGTATTTATGTTAAGCGCGTAACCCTGAGCACCACTATGGGCCCGGGCCTGGTCATCGACCAGGGTTCCCTGGACGCGTAAGACAAAATTGGCGCAGTCAAATGCGCCAATTGAAAGATTGGGGTCCCTGCCTGGCGGGGGCTATCCAAGACCGTAGGCGGCGAAAGCCTTAAACCTCAAGCCTACGCAGATGGTGCTCCCGGTTCCTTACCGAATCAGACACCAAAACGACATCAGGCCTCGGCCAGATGAAACGGTAACAAGCAGGAGTTAAACCCGTGGCAATTAAACTCGAAGACAAGAAGGCCATCGTCGCTGAAGTCAACGAGGCTGCCAAAGTTGCCCTGTCCGCTGTTGTGGCTGATGCCCGCGGTGTGACAGTAGGCGCTATGACCGGACTCCGTAAAGAGGCTCGTGAAGCTGGCGTTTACGTACGTGTTGTACGTAACACCCTGCTCAAGCGCGCTGTTGCTGACACTGAATACAGTGTTCTCAACGACGTGTTCACTGGCCCGACCTTGATTGCATTCTCGCAAGAACATCCGGGCGCTGCTGCTCGTATCTTCAAAGAGTTCGCAAAAGGTCAGGATAAGTTCGAGATCAAGGCAGCTGCGTTCGAGGGCAAGTTCCTCGCAGCTAATCAGATCGACGTACTGGCAAGTCTGCCGACCCGTGACGAAGCAATTTCTCAGCTGATGAGCGTGATTCAAGGCGCTACCAGCAAATTGGCTCGTACTCTGGCGGCCCTTCGCGACCAGAAAGAAGCTGCTGCAGCCTAAGGCTGAGCGACTCCTTTCAGCGTTTATTGTTTATTTCGATGGCCGCGTAGGCTGTCACCCCAATACAGGAATTTATAGTCATGTCTCTGACTAACGACCAAATCATCGAAGCAATCGGCGAAAAATCCGTTCTGGAAATCGTTGAACTGATCAAAGCAATGGAAGAGAAGTTCGGCGTTTCCGCTGCTGCTGCTTCTGCTGGTCCTGCTGCTGCCGCTGCTGTTGTTGAAGAGCAAACTGAATTCAACGTTATGCTGCTGGAAGCTGGCGAGAAGAAAGTTAACGTGATCAAGGCTGTTCGTGAGCTGACTGGTCTGGGCTTGAAAGAAGCCAAGGCAGTAGTTGACGGCGCTCCAGCTATGGTACTGGAAGCTGTTGCTAAAGAAGCAGCTGACAAAGCCAAGGCTACCTTGGAAGAAGCAGGCGCTAAAGTCGAGCTGAAGTAAGCATCGACCTTGCGTTTCCAGCCCAGGCGTTAAGCTGAGGCTGATGGCTGGTGGCTCTTGCCACCGGCCTTTTTCCGTTATTGGCAGCCGACTAGGTTGGTGCCTTTAACGTGCTGTAACCACCCTGTGCGGTGGAGCAAACCAAGGGGTTTGCACGATTTTCTGGCTGCTCCCGTCGGGAGAGGCCAAACAAGCAGGTGACCAAGCTGGGGAACGCTGATGGCTTACTCATATACTGAGAAAAAACGTATCCGCAAGGACTTTAGCAAGTTGCCGGACGTCATGGATGTGCCGTATCTCTTGGCAATCCAGCTGGATTCGTATCGTGAATTCTTGCAGGCGGGAGCGACTAAAGATCAGTTCCGCGACGTGGGCCTGCATGCGGCCTTCAAATCCGTTTTCCCGATCATCAGCTACTCCGGCAATGCTGCGCTGGAGTACGTCGGTTATCGCTTGGGCGAACCGGCATTTGATGTCAAAGAATGCGTGTTGCGTGGCGTAACGTACGCCGTACCTTTGCGGGTAAAAGTTCGTTTGATCATTTTCGACAAAGAATCGTCGAACAAAGCGATCAAGGACATCAAAGAGCAAGAAGTCTACATGGGTGAAATCCCCCTGATGACTGAAAACGGTACCTTCGTAATCAACGGTACCGAGCGTGTAATTGTTTCCCAGCTGCACCGTTCCCCGGGCGTGTTCTTTGACCACGACCGCGGCAAGACGCACAGCTCCGGTAAGCTGCTTTATTCCGCGCGTATCATTCCTTACCGTGGTTCGTGGCTCGACTTCGAGTTCGACCCGAAAGACTGCGTGTTCGTGCGTATTGACCGTCGTCGCAAGCTGCCTGCATCGGTATTGCTGCGCGCGCTGGGTTATACCACTGAGCAAGTGCTGGACGCGTTCTACACCACCAACGTGTTCCACGTTCAGGGTGAGAGCATCAGCCTGGAGCTGGTTCCACAGCGTCTGCGCGGTGAAATCGCGGCCATCGATATTACCGATGACAAAGGCAAGGTGATTGTTGAGCAGGGTCGTCGTATCACTGCCCGTCATATCAACCAGCTGGAAAAAGCCGGTGTCAAAGAGCTCGTTATGCCTCTGGACTATGTCCTGGGTCGCACAACGGCCAAGGCTATCGTGCATCCGGCTACTGGCGAAATCATTGCTGAGTGCAACACCGAGCTGACCACTGAAATCCTGGCAAAAGTTGCCAAGGGCCAGGTTGTTCGCATCGAAACGTTGTACACCAACGATATCGACTGCGGTCCGTTCGTCTCCGACACGCTGAAGATCGACTCCACCAGCAACCAACTGGAAGCGCTGGTCGAAATCTATCGTATGATGCGTCCAGGCGAGCCGCCAACCAAAGACGCTGCCGAGACTCTGTTCAACAACCTGTTCTTCAGCCCTGAGCGCTATGACCTGTCTGCGGTCGGCCGGATGAAGTTCAACCGTCGTATCGGTCGTACCGAGATCGAAGGTTCGGGCGTGTTGTGCAAAGAAGACATCGTTGCCGTGCTGAAGACCCTGGTCGACATCCGTAACGGTAAAGGCATCGTCGATGACATCGACCACCTGGGTAACCGTCGTGTTCGCTGTGTAGGCGAAATGGCCGAGAACCAGTTCCGCGTTGGCCTGGTACGTGTTGAGCGTGCGGTCAAAGAGCGTCTGTCGATGGCTGAAAGCGAAGGCCTGATGCCGCAAGACCTGATCAACGCCAAGCCTGTGGCTGCGGCGGTGAAAGAGTTCTTCGGTTCCAGCCAGCTGTCCCAGTTCATGGACCAGAACAACCCTCTGTCCGAGATCACCCACAAGCGCCGTGTTTCTGCACTGGGCCCGGGCGGTCTGACGCGTGAGCGTGCGGGCTTTGAAGTTCGTGACGTACACCCGACTCACTACGGCCGTGTTTGCCCTATTGAGACGCCGGAAGGTCCGAACATCGGTCTGATCAACTCCCTGGCTGCCTATGCGCGCACCAACCAGTACGGCTTCCTCGAGAGCCCGTACCGTGTAGTGAAAGACGCACTGGTAACCGACGAGATCGTTTTCCTGTCCGCCATCGAAGAAGCTGATCACGTGATCGCTCAGGCCTCGGCCACGATGAACGACAAGAAAGTGCTGATCGACGAGCTGGTTGCTGTTCGTCACTTGAACGAATTCACCGTCAAGGCGCCGGAAGACGTCACCTTGATGGACGTTTCGCCGAAGCAGGTTGTTTCGGTTGCAGCGTCGCTGATCCCGTTCCTGGAACACGATGACGCCAACCGTGCGTTGATGGGTTCCAACATGCAGCGTCAAGCTGTACCAACCCTGCGCGCTGACAAGCCGCTGGTAGGAACCGGCATGGAGCGTAACGTAGCTCGTGACTCCGGCGTTTGCGTCGTGGCTCGTCGTGGCGGCGTGATCGACTCTGTTGATGCCAGCCGTATCGTGGTTCGTGTTGCTGATGACGAAGTTGAAACTGGCGAAGCCGGTGTCGACATCTACAACCTGACCAAATACACCCGTTCCAACCAGAACACTTGCATCAACCAGCGTCCGCTGGTGCGCAAGGGTGACCGTGTACAGCGTAGCGACATCATGGCTGACGGCCCGTCCACCGATATGGGTGAACTGGCGCTGGGTCAAAACATGCGCATCGCGTTCATGGCCTGGAACGGTTACAACTTCGAAGACTCCATCTGCTTGTCGGAACGAGTTGTTCAAGAAGACCGCTTTACCACGATCCACATTCAGGAACTGACCTGTGTGGCACGTGACACCAAGCTTGGGCCTGAAGAGATCACTGCAGACATCCCTAACGTGGGTGAAGCTGCACTGAACAAACTGGACGAAGCCGGTATCGTTTACGTAGGTGCTGAAGTTGGCGCCGGCGACATTCTGGTAGGTAAGGTCACTCCGAAAGGCGAGACCCAGCTGACTCCGGAAGAGAAGCTGTTGCGTGCCATCTTCGGTGAAAAAGCCAGCGACGTTAAAGACACCTCCCTGCGCGTACCTACCGGTACCAAAGGTACTGTTATCGACGTGCAGGTCTTCACCCGTGACGGCGTTGAGCGTGATGCTCGTGCACTGTCGATCGAGAAGACCCAGCTGGACGAGATCCGCAAGGATCTGAACGAAGAGTTCCGTATCGTTGAAGGCGCTACCTTCGAACGTCTGCGCTCTGCTCTGGTTGGCCGCATTGCCGAAGGTGGTGCCGGTCTGAAGAAAGGTCAGGAAATCACCAATGAAATCCTGGACGGTCTTGAGCATGGTCAGTGGTTCAAACTGCGCATGGCTGAAGATGCTCTGAACGAGCAGCTTGAAAAGGCTCAGGCTTACATCATCGATCGCCGTCGTCTGCTGGACGACAAGTTCGAAGACAAGAAGCGCAAACTGCAGCAGGGCGATGACCTGGCTCCAGGCGTGCTGAAAATCGTCAAGGTTTACCTGGCAATCCGCCGTCGCATCCAGCCGGGTGACAAGATGGCCGGTCGTCACGGTAACAAGGGTGTGGTCTCCGTGATCATGCCGGTTGAAGACATGCCGTACGATGCCAATGGCACCCCGGTTGATGTGGTCCTCAACCCGTTGGGCGTACCTTCGCGTATGAACGTTGGTCAGATTCTCGAAACTCACCTGGGCCTCGCGGCCAAAGGTCTGGGCGAGAAGATCAACCTCATGATTGAAGAACAACGCAAGGTCGCTGACCTGCGTAAGTTCCTGCATGAGATCTACAACGAAATTGGCGGTCGTCAAGAAAGCCTGGATGACTTCTCCGATCAGGAAATCCTGGATCTGGCGAAGAACCTTCGCGGCGGTGTGCCAATGGCTACCCCGGTGTTCGACGGTGCCAAGGAAAGCGAAATCAAGGCAATGCTTCGTTTGGCAGACCTGCCAGACAGCGGCCAGATGGTGCTGACTGATGGTCGTACCGGCAACAAGTTCGAGCGTCCGGTTACCGTTGGCTACATGTACATGCTGAAGCTGAACCACTTGGTAGACGACAAGATGCACGCTCGTTCTACCGGTTCTTACAGCCTGGTTACCCAGCAGCCGCTGGGTGGTAAGGCACAGTTCGGTGGTCAGCGTTTCGGGGAGATGGAGGTCTGGGCGCTGGAAGCCTACGGCGCGGCATACACTCTGCAAGAAATGCTCACAGTGAAGTCGGACGATGTGAACGGCCGTACCAAGATGTACAAAAACATCGTGGACGGCGATCACCGTATGGAGCCGGGCATGCCCGAGTCCTTCAACGTGTTGATCAAAGAAATTCGTTCCCTCGGCATCGATATCGATCTGGAAACCGAATAACACGTGACGCGAATCGAGAGCGGGGCTGTATGGCCCGCTCTCTGCTCCGCCAGGAGGAAAGGCCTTGAAAGACCTACTGAATTTGCTGAAAAACCAGGGTCAAGTCGAAGAGTTCGACGCCATCCGTATTGGATTGGCATCGCCTGAGATGATCCGTTCGTGGTCGTTCGGTGAAGTTAAAAAGCCGGAAACCATCAACTACCGTACGTTCAAGCCTGAGCGTGACGGCCTGTTCTGCGCCAAGATCTTTGGCCCGGTAAAGGATTACGAGTGCCTGTGCGGTAAGTACAAGCGCTTGAAGCACCGCGGTGTGATCTGTGAGAAGTGTGGCGTTGAAGTCGCACTGGCCAAGGTCCGTCGCGAGCGCATGGCTCACATCGAACTGGCTTCGCCGGTTGCTCACATCTGGTTCCTGAAATCGCTGCCGTCCCGTATCGGCTTGCTGATGGACATGACCCTGCGTGATATCGAACGCGTTCTCTACTTCGAGAGCTATGTCGTTATCGATCCGGGCATGACCACTCTGGAAAAAGGTCAGCTGCTGAACGATGAGCAGTACTTCGAAGCGCTGGAAGAGTTCGGCGACGACTTTGATGCCCGCATGGGTGCTGAAGCTGTCCGTGAACTGCTGCACGCTATCGACCTGGAGCACGAGATTGGCCGTCTGCGTGAAGAAATTCCGCAAACCAACTCTGAAACCAAAATCAAGAAGCTGTCCAAGCGCCTGAAGTTGATGGAAGCCTTCCTGGGCTCCGGCAACCTTCCGGAGTGGATGGTTCTGACCGTTCTGCCGGTTCTACCGCCAGATCTGCGTCCTCTGGTACCGTTGGATGGCGGTCGTTTCGCGACTTCCGACCTCAACGACCTGTACCGTCGAGTGATCAACCGTAACAACCGCTTGAAGCGCCTGCTTGATCTGTCCGCTCCGGACATCATCGTGCGCAACGAAAAGCGTATGTTGCAAGAAGCGGTCGACGCACTGCTCGACAACGGCCGTCGTGGTCGCGCTATCACCGGTTCGAACAAGCGTCCTCTGAAATCCCTGGCTGACATGATCAAGGGTAAGCAAGGTCGTTTCCGTCAGAACTTGCTCGGTAAGCGTGTTGACTACTCGGGTCGTTCGGTAATTACCGTAGGTCCGACCCTGCGTCTGCACCAGTGCGGTCTGCCGAAGAAAATGGCTCTCGAGCTGTTCAAGCCGTTCATTTTCGGCAAGCTGGAAATGCGTGGTCTTGCTACCACCATCAAAGCCGCCAAGAAGATGGTTGAGCGCGAGTTGCCGGAAGTGTGGGACGTTCTCGCTGAAGTTATCCGCGAACACCCGGTTCTTCTCAACCGTGCACCGACCCTTCACCGTCTGGGTATCCAGGCGTTTGAACCGGTACTGATCGAAGGTAAAGCTATCCAGCTGCACCCTCTGGTCTGTGCTGCGTACAACGCCGACTTCGACGGCGACCAAATGGCCGTGCACGTACCGCTGACACTGGAAGCCCAGTTGGAAGCGCGCGCGTTGATGATGTCGACCAACAACATTCTGTCGCCAGCCAACGGTGAGCCAATCATCGTTCCGTCGCAGGACGTTGTATTGGGTCTGTACTACATGACGCGTGAAGCGATCAACGCCAAAGGCGAAGGTCGTGTATTCGCTGACTTGCAGGAAGTTGACCGTGTATTCCGTGCCGGCGAAGCCGCACTGCACGCCAAGGTCAAGGTTCGTATCAACGAAACCGTCAACGACCGTGATGGCGGCAGCGTGACCAACACCCGTATCGTCGACACCACTGTCGGCCGTGCGCTGTTGTTCCAGGTTGTGCCAAAAGGTTTGTCGTACGACGTCGTCAACCTGCCGATGAAGAAAAAAGCGATCTCCAAGCTGATCAACCAGTGCTACCGCGTGGTTGGTTTGAAAGAGACCGTGATCTTCGCTGACCAGTTGATGTACACCGGTTTTGCTTACTCGACCATCTCCGGCGTTTCCATCGGTGTTAACGACTTCGTTATCCCGGATGAAAAAGCTCGCATCATCGCTGCTGCAACCGATGAAGTGAAAGAGATCGAAAGTCAGTACGCCTCCGGCCTGGTAACCCAGGGCGAGAAGTACAACAAGGTAATCGACCTTTGGTCGAAAGCTAACGATGAAGTTTCCAAGGCGATGATGTCCAACCTCTCGAAAGAGAAGGTAATCGACCGCCACGGCAACGAAGTCGAGCAAGAATCGTTCAACTCGATGTACATGATGGCCGACTCCGGCGCACGGGGTTCTGCTGCGCAGATCCGTCAGCTGGCCGGTATGCGTGGTCTGATGGCCAAGCCGGACGGTTCCATCATCGAAACGCCGATTACTGCGAACTTCCGTGAAGGTTTGAGCGTACTTCAGTACTTCATCTCGACTCACGGTGCTCGTAAGGGTCTGGCGGATACCGCCTTGAAAACAGCTAACTCCGGTTACCTGACACGTCGTCTGGTAGACGTTGCACAAGATCTGGTTGTGACTGAAGTTGACTGCGGTACCGAACACGGTCTGCTGATGACTCCGCACATCGAAGGCGGCGACGTTGTTGAGCCATTGGGTGAGCGCGTACTGGGTCGAGTAATCGCCCGTGACGTATTCAAGCCGGGCACCGAGGAAGTTATCGTTCCTGCAGGCACCCTGGTTGACGAGAAGTGGGTTGAATTCATCGAGCTGAACAGCATCGACGAAGTGATCGTGCGCTCGCCAATCAGCTGCGAAACCCGTTTCGGTATCTGCGCCAAGTGCTACGGCCGTGATCTGGCTCGTGGTCACCAGGTGAACATCGGTGAAGCTGTCGGCGTTATCGCTGCCCAGTCGATCGGTGAGCCGGGTACACAGCTGACCATGCGTACGTTCCACATCGGTGGTGCGGCAAGCCGGACCTCCGCTGCTGACAGCGTTCAGGTGAAGAATGGCGGTACTGTCCGTCTGCACAACCTGAAGCACGTTGAGCGTGTAGATGGCTGCCTGGTTGCAGTATCCCGTTCCGGTGAGCTGGCCATTGCTGATGACTTCGGTCGTGAGCGTGAGCGTTACAAGCTGCCGTACGGCGCCGTGATTTCGGTTAAAGAAGGTGACAAGGTTGACGCTGGCTCTATCGTAGCCAAGTGGGATCCTCACACTCACCCAATCGTTACCGAAATGAAAGGTACCGTGACCTACGTGGGCATGGAAGAAGGCATCACGATCAAGCGTCAGACTGACGAATTGACCGGTATGACCAACATTGAAGTGCTTGATGCCAAAGACCGTCCAGCTGCCGGCAAGGACATTCGTCCAGCCGTCAAGATGGTGGGTGTTGATGGCAAGGATCTGCTGTTGCCAGGTACCGACGTACCGGCTCAGTACTTCCTGCCAGCGAACGCCTTGGTCGGTGTAGCGGATGGTGCGGAAATCGCGATCGGTGACGTTATCGCTCGTATTCCGCAAGAAACTTCGAAAACTCGAGACATCACCGGTGGTCTGCCACGGGTTGCTGACTTGTTCGAAGCCCGTCGTCCGAAAGAAGCCTCGATTCTGGCTGAAGTCAGCGGCACCATCGCGTTCGGTAAAGAAACCAAAGGCAAGCGCCGTCT
This sequence comes from Pseudomonas sp. FSL R10-1339, assembly GCF_009600545.1. NCBI lineage: Bacteria > Pseudomonadati > Pseudomonadota > Gammaproteobacteria > Pseudomonadales > Pseudomonadaceae > Pseudomonas > Pseudomonas sp. FSL R10-1339. The sequence continues at coordinate 14,323 of NZ_WIVQ01000012.1, forward strand.
GGTTATTACCCCGAACGACGGTACTGATCCGTACGAAGAGCTGATTCCAAAGTGGCGCCACCTGAACGTCTTCGAAGGCGAACAAGTGAACCGCGGCGAAGTTATCTCCGACGGTCCAAGCGATCCACACGACATCCTGCGTCTGCTGGGTGTGAGTGCGCTGGCCAAGTACATCGTTAACGAGATCCAGGACGTTTACCGTCTGCAAGGCGTAAAAATCAACGATAAGCACATCGAGACCATTCTGCGTCAGATGCTGCGTAAAGTTGAGATTGCCGAGTCTGGCGATTCCACCTTCATCAAGGGCGACCAGATGGAGTTGACGCAGGTATTGACCGAGAACGAGCGTCTGGGCAACGAAGACAAGTTCGTGTCCAAGTTCACTCGCGTCCTGCTGGGTATCACCAAGGCGTCGTTGTCGACTGAATCGTTCATCTCGGCGGCCTCTTTCCAGGAGACCACTCGAGTACTGACCGAAGCGGCGGTAACCGGCAAGCGCGATTACCTGCGCGGCCTGAAAGAAAACGTTGTCGTGGGTCGTCTGATCCCGGCAGGTACCGGTTTGGCATACCACAGCGAGCGTAAGCGCCGCCGTGAGGCTGACAAGCCGTTGCGCGTAAGCGCCAGTGAAGTGGAAGCTGCACTGACCGAAGCGCTGAACTCGAGCGGTAACTGAGTTCTGCGGTAAATGATGGGCGGGCCCCGGCAGTTCCGTTCATCGAATCGAGACAATTTGTCTGGGTTTGATGAGTGGAAGTGTCGGGGCCTTGCCTTGACTGGGGGCAAGATCCTCTTTAGACTCTTGTACCCCTAAATTTGGCGGGAATTCGTTCCTGCCATTTTGCTTTTCTTGCAAGACAATAGCGTCGCAAGACAACAGTGGAGCTAGTAGATGGCAACTATCAACCAGCTGGTACGTCAGCCGCGTAAGCGTATCGTCGAGAAATCCGACGTACCTGCGCTGCAAAACTGCCCGCAACGTCGTGGCGTATGCACCCGTGTGTATACAACTACGCCGAAAAAACCTAACTCGGCACTGCGTAAAGTATGCCGTGTGCGCCTGACCAACGGTTTCGAGGTTTCCTCGTACATCGGTGGTGAAGGTCACAACCTGCAAGAACACAGCGTGGTACTGATTCGTGGCGGTCGTGTAAAAGACTTGCCAGGTGTTCGTTACCACACCGTTCGCGGCTCTTTGGATACTTCCGGCGTTAAAGGTCGTAACCAAGGTCGTTCGAAGTACGGTACCAAGAAGCCGAAGTAGTCTTCGGTTTCCGGTAAATAATGCAGATTTCTTTTTTTCTGAGTCGATAAGAGTAAGGTCGGACCTGCATCCCTGGGGTGTAATGGTTCCGAGCTAACCTGAAGACCGTTTGAGGGCTTATCCATGCCAAGAAGACGCGTAGCAGCCAAGCGCGAAGTGCTTGACGATCCAAAATACGGAAGCCAAATTCTGGCCAAGTTCATGAACCACGTGATGGAAAGCGGCAAAAAAGCCGTAGCCGAGCGTATCGTTTATGGCGCGCTGGAAAAGGTTAAAGAACGCAAGAACAGCGATCCCCTGGAACTCTTCGAGAAAGCTCTCGACGCCATCGCTCCGCTGGTCGAAGTGAAGTCGCGCCGTGTAGGCGGTGCTACTTACCAGGTTCCGGTCGAAGTTCGCCCGTCCCGTCGTAACGCCCTGGCAATGCGCTGGTTGGTAGACTTCGCCCGCAAGCGCGGCGAGAAGTCTATGGCTCTGCGTTTGGCTGGCGAACTGTTGGACGCTGCCGAAGGTAAAGGTGCTGCTGTTAAGAAGCGTGAAGACGTGCACCGTATGGCCGAAGCTAACAAAGCTTTCTCGCACTACCGCTTCTAATTTCAGCTTCACTAATTTTGCGAGGGCTTTATGGCTCGTACTACTCCGATTAGTCGCTACCGTAACATCGGTATCGTCGCTCACGTGGATGCTGGTAAAACCACCACCACCGAGCGCGTACTGTTTTACACTGGCAAAAGTCACAAAATGGGCGAGGTGCATGATGGCGCCGCGACCACAGACTGGATGGTTCAGGAGCAGGAGCGTGGTATTACCATTACTTCTGCTGCCATTACCGCCTTCTGGAAAGGTTCTGCCAAGCAGTACAAGGACGAGCACCGCTTCAACGTAATCGATACCCCGGGCCACGTTGACTTCACTATTGAAGTTGAGCGTTCCCTGCGTGTACTCGACGGCGCTGTCGTTGTGTTCTGTGGTACCTCGGGCGTTGAGCCTCAGTCGGAAACCGTATGGCGTCAAGCCAACAAATACGGCGTTCCACGTCTTGTTTACGTAAACAAGATGGACCGTGCTGGTGCCAACTTCCTGCGCGTTATCGAGCAGATCAAGAAGCGTCTGGGCCACACTCCAGTTCCAATCCAGTTGGCTATCGGTTCCGAAGACAACTTCCAGGGTCAGATCGATCTGATCAACATGGAAGCTGTGTACTGGAACGATGCTGACAAAGGTATGGTTCCTGTTCGCAAAGAAATTCCAGCTGAGCTGAAAGATCTTGCTGACGAGTGGCGCGACAACATGGTTCAGGCTGCGGCCGAAGCCAATGAAGAGCTGATGAACAAGTACCTCGAAGGTGAAGAATTCACCATCGCGGAAATCAAGGCGGCTCTGCGTCAGCGTACTATCGCTGGTGAGATCGTCCTGGCTGTTTGCGGTTCTTCCTTCAAGAACAAGGGTGTTCCCCTGGTTCTCGACGCCGTTATCGACTTCCTGCCTGCTCCGACTGATATTCCTGCCATCAAGGGTACTGACCCGGATGACGAGACTATCGAACTGGAGCGTCATGCAGACGACAACGAGCCGTTCTCGGCTCTGGCGTTCAAGATCGCTACCGACCCATTCGTGGGTACCTTGACCTTCGTCCGTGTTTACTCGGGCGTGTTGAACTCCGGCGACGGCGTAATCAACTCGGTTAAGGGCAAGAAAGAGCGCGTGGGTCGTATGGTGCAAATGCACGCAAACGCCCGTGAAGAAATCAAGGAAGTACGCGCTGGTGACATCGCGGCCTTGATCGGCATGAAGGACGTCACCACTGGTGAGACTTTGTGCAACGCTGACAAGCCAATCATTCTGGTTCGTATGGACTTCCCGGAGCCGGTTATTTCGGTTGCCGTAGAGCCTAAGACCAAGGATGACCAGGAAAAAATGGGTGTTGCACTGGGCAAGCTTGCTCAGGAAGATCCATCTTTCCGCGTTAAAACTGATGAAGAGACTGGTCAAACGATCATCTCTGGCATGGGCGAGCTGCACCTGGACATCCTGGTTGACCGGATGCGCCGTGAGTTCAACGTCGAAGCCAACATCGGTAAGCCTCAGGTTTCCTATCGTGAGCGCATCACGAAGAACTGTGAGATCGAAGGCAAGTTCGTTCGTCAGTCCGGCGGTCGTGGCCAGTTTGGTCACTGCTGGATTCGTTTTGCACCTGCTGACGAAGGTCAGGAAGGTCTGCAGTTCGTGAACGAAGTGGTAGGTGGTGTGGTTCCTAAGGAATACATCCCGGCTATCCAGAAGGGTATCGAAGAGCAGATGAAGAACGGTGTTGTTGCCGGCTATCCGCTGATCGGCCTGAAGGCTACCGTGTTTGATGGTTCTTACCACGACGTCGACTCCAACGAGATGGCGTTTAAGGTGGCTGCTTCCATGGCGACCAAGCAACTGGCTACCAAAGGTGGCGGTGAGCTGCTTGAGCCGATCATGGCGGTAGAGGTTGTTACACCTGAAGACTATATGGGTGACGTGATGGGCGACTTGAACCGTCGTCGCGGCATGATCCAGGGTATGGAAGATACGGTCTCCGGCAAAGTAATTCGTGCTGAAGTACCGTTGGGTGAAATGTTCGGTTATGCGACCGACGTTCGTTCCATGTCCCAGGGTCGCGCAAGCTACTCTATGGAATTCAAAAAATACGATACAGCTCCGGCGCACATCGTCGAAACTGTTACTAAAAAACAAGGCTGATTTAGTTCAGTCCTTTAGGCAAGGAGTTAATTGTCGTGGCTAAAGAAAAATTTGATCGTTCCCTACCGCACGTCAACGTTGGCACTATCGGTCACGTTGACCATGGTAAAACCACGCTGACTGCAGCTCTGACCCGTGTTTGCTCCGAAGTTTTCGGTTCGGCAATCGTTGACTTCGATAAAATCGACAGCGCGCCAGAAGAAAAAGCTCGTGGTATCACGATCAACACTGCGCACGTTGAATACAACTCGCACATTCGTCACTACGCTCACGTTGACTGCCCAGGTCACGCTGACTATGTGAAGAACATGATCACCGGTGCTGCTCAGATGGACGGCGCTATCCTGGTTTGTTCGGCCGCTGATGGTCCGATGCCACAAACCCGTGAGCACATCCTGCTGTCCCGTCAGGTTGGCGTTCCGTACATCGTGGTTTTCCTGAACAAGGCTGACCTGGTAGACGACGCTGAGCTGCTGGAACTGGTTGAGATGGAAGTTCGTGACCTGCTGTCGACTTACGACTTCCCAGGCGACGACACTCCGATCATCATCGGTTCGGCTCGTATGGCGCTGGAAGGCAAAGACGACAACGAAATGGGCACCACTGCCGTTCGTAAACTGGTTGAAACTCTGGATACCTACATTCCAGATCCAGTACGTGTTATCGACAAGCCGTTCCTGATGCCAATCGAAGACGTATTCTCGATCTCCGGTCGCGGTACTGTTGTAACTGGTCGTATCGAGCGCGGTATCGTTCGCGTTCAAGATCCGCTGGAAATCGTTGGTCTGCGTGACACTACTGTTACCACCTGCACCGGCGTTGAAATGTTCCGTAAGCTGCTCGACGAAGGTCGTGCGGGCGAGAACTGCGGCGTGCTGCTGCGCGGCACCAAGCGTGACGACGTTGAGCGTGGCCAGGTTCTGGTTAAGCCAGGCTCGGTTAAGCCACACACTACCTTCGAAGCTGAAGTGTACGTGTTGAGTAAAGAAGAAGGCGGCCGTCACACTCCGTTCTTCAAAGGCTACCGTCCTCAGTTCTACTTCCGTACAACTGACGTAACTGGTAACTGCGAACTGCCGGAAGGCGTTGAGATGGTAATGCCGGGCGACAACATCAAAATGGTTGTTACCCTGATCAAAACCATCGCAATGGAAGACGGTCTGCGTTTCGCAATCCGTGAAGGCGGTCGTACCGTTGGCGCTGGCGTTGTAGCCAAAATCATCGCGTAAGTGATGATTGCCTGAAAAAAGCCCCCGCTCAGCGGGGGCTTTTTTTATTGAGTTGACACCTACTGGGGTCGTCTATAGAATTGCGCCTCCTTTTAACGGGCGTATTGCGCTCGGTGGGAACAGCAATCTGGAGTCTGAAATCCAATGCAAAATCAGCAAATCCGTATCAGGTTGAAGGCTTTTGACCATCGCCTGATCGACCAATCAACCCAGGAAATCGTGGAAACCGCGAAACGTACTGGTGCTCAAGTGCGTGGTCCAATTCCACTGCCTACCCGTAAAGAGCGGTTCACCGTTCTGGTCTCCCCGCACGTCAACAAAGACGCGCGTGACCAGTACGAGATCCGTACTCATAAGCGCGTACTGGACATCGTCCAGCCAACGGATAAAACCGTTGATGCACTTATGAAGCTTGATCTTGCGGCCGGTGTGGAAGTGCAGATCAGCCTCGGCTAAGACTTGGGTCTTAGTCGTGTAACGCTCTGAAATGGGCGGCCATAGCGGGTGAAAGCCCCGTACACTCATGAGGTTTACAACATGACTATTGGTGTAGTCGGTCGTAAATGCGGTATGACCCGTATTTTCACCGAAGAAGGTGTCTCCATTCCGGTCACGGTCATTGAGATCGAGCCGAATCGCGTCACCCAGTTCAAAACTGAAGAAACCGATGGCTATCGTGCAGTGCAAGTCACTGTCGGCGAGCGTCGCGCTTCGCGTGTAACAGCTGCTCAAGCGGGTCACTTCGCTAAAGCAAACGTTGCCGCCGGTCGTACCGTAATGGAATTCCGTCTTGAAGAAGGCGAGTACCAGGCTGGCGATCTGATCAACACTGAAATCTTCACCGCTGGCCAACTGGTTGATGTAACCGGTCAGTCCAAGGGTAAAGGCTTCCAGGGTACGATCAAGCGTTGGAATTTCCGTGGCCAAGACAACACTCACGGTAACTCCGTTTCCCACCGCGTCCCGGGCTCTATTGGCCAGTGCCAGACTCCTGGTCGTGTATTCAAGGGCAAAAAAATGTCCGGTCATATGGGCGCTGAGCGCGTGACCGTGCAGTCCCTGGAAGTAGTGCGCGTCGACGCTGAACGCAATCTGTTGTTGGTCAAGGGTGCTGTTCCTGGCGCTACTGGCGGCAACCTGGTTGTACGTCCAGCGGCCAAGGCTCGCGGTTAAGGGGAAGCTGACATGCAATTAAATGTAAATGACGCTCAAGCGATCGAAGTTTCCGAACTGACTTTCGGCGGCGAATTCAACGAGACGCTGGTTCACCAAGCAGTCGTGGCCTACATGGCCGGCGGCCGTCAAGGTAGCAAGCAGCAAAAGACCCGTTCCGACGTTCGTGGTGGCGGTAAGCGCCCTTGGCGTCAGAAAGGTACTGGCCGTGCTCGTGCCGGTACTATCCGTAGCCCAATCTGGCGTGGCGGCGGTACCACTTTCGCAGCTCGTCCACAGGATCACTCCCAGAAGCTGAACAAGAAGATGTATCGCGCAGCAATGCGTTCCATCCTTGCTGAGCTGGTGCGTACTGATCGTCTGGTCGTGGTTCAGGACTTCGCTGTTGAAGCGCCGAAAACCAAAGATCTGCTCAACAAGCTGAATGGCATGGGTCTGACTGATGTCCTGATCGTGTCTGAAGGTGTTGATCAGAACCTGTACCTGGCTGCTCGTAACCTGCCACACGTTGATGTACGTGACGTGCAAGGTTCCGATCCAGTTAGTCTGATCGCATACGACAAGGTGTTGATCACCGTGTCGGCCGTGAAGAAATTCGAGGAGCTGCTGGGATGAACCAGGAACGCGTATTTAAAGTTCTGCTTGGCCCGCACGTTTCCGAGAAGGCTACGGTTCTGGCAGACAAGAAAGGCCAGTTCGTTTTCAAGGTTGCTACCGATGCAACCAAGCTGGAAATCAAGAAGGCCGTCGAAAGCCTGTTCAGCGTGAAAGTTGAGCGTGTTACTACCCTGAACGTTCTGGGTAAGAGCAAGCGCACCGCTCGCGGCGTGGGCAAGCGTAATGACTGGAAGAAGGCAGTAATCTCCCTTCAGCCAGGCCAAGATCTCGATTTCAGCAGCAGTGCTGAGTAAGGAAGGGGTGCATCATGGCAATCGTTAAATGCAAACCGACTTCCCCTGGCCGCCGTCATGTGGTCAAGGTGGTCAACCAGGAGCTGCATAAAGGCGCTCCTCACGCACCGCTGCTCGAGAAGAAATCGAAGTCTGGTGGTCGTAACAACAATGGCCGTATTACCACTCGTCACATCGGTGGTGGTCATAAGCAGCATTACCGTATGGTCGACTTCCGTCGCAACGACAAAGATGGCATTCCAGCCACTGTTGAGCGTATCGAATACGATCCAAACCGTACTGCTCACATCGCTCTGATGCTGTACGCAGACGGCGAGCGCCGCTACATCATCGCCCCTAAAGGCGTGAGTGCTGGCGACCAGCTGATTTCGGGTGCTTTGGCCCCAATCAAGCCGGGTAACTCGTTGCAACTGCGCAGCATTCCAGTTGGTAGCACCGTACACGGCATCGAATTGAAGCCGGGTAAAGGCGCGCAAATCGCACGTTCCGCTGGTGCTTCGGCTCAGCTGGTCGCTCGTGATGGTGTCTATGTGACCCTGCGTCTGCGCTCTGGTGAAATGCGTAAAGTACTGGCTGAATGCCGTGCGACCCTGGGTGAAGTCTCGAACTCCGAGCACAGTCTGCGTTCGCTGGGTAAAGCTGGTGCCAAACGCTGGCGTGGCGTTCGCCCAACCGTTCGTGGTGTTGCCATGAACCCGGTTGACCACCCACATGGTGGTGGTGAAGGTCGTACCTCTGGTGGTCGTCATCCGGTATCGCCATGGGGCTTCCCGACTAAGGGCGCGAAGACTCGTGGTAATAAGCGTACCGACAAAATGATCGTCCGTCGTCGCAAGTAAATAGAGGGATACGACAGTGCCACGTTCTCTGAAAAAAGGTCCTTTTATTGATCTTCACCTACTGAAGAAGATCGAAGTGGCGGCGGAAAAGAACGATCGCAAACCGGTGAAAACCTGGTCGCGTCGTTCGATGATCCTGCCACAAATGGTCGGTCTGACCATCGCTGTGCATAACGGTCGTCTTCATGTCCCAGTTCTCGTGAACGAAGACATGGTTGGCCATAAACTAGGCGAGTTTGCCGGTACCCGCACTTATCGTGGGCACGTGGCAGACAAGAAAGCCAAGCGTTAAGGGGTAAGGAACGATGGAAGTAGCCGCTAAGTTGTCGGGCGCTCGAATCTCCGCCCAGAAAGCCCGCTTGGTCGCCGACCAGATCCGCGGGAAGAAGGTGGGCGAAGCGCTCAACCTGTTGGCTTTCAGCAACAAGAAAGCCGCCGAGATCATCAAGAAAGTGCTGGAGTCGGCCGTAGCCAACGCCGAGCATAACGAAGGCGCAGACGTTGACGACTTGAAAGTCGCCACCGTTTTCGTCAACGAAGGGCGTTCGCTGAAGCGCATCATGCCGCGTGCCAAAGGCCGCGCTGATCGCATCGTCAAGCGGTCTTGCCATATCACTGTCAAGGTTGCTGACAAGTAACGGAGTCGAAGAGATGGGTCAGAAAGTACATCCCATTGGCATTCGCCTGGGAATCGTCAAGGAGCACACCTCCGTCTGGTACGCAGACGGCCGGACTTATGCGGACTACTTGTTCGCTGATCTGAAGGTGCGTGAATACCTCCAAGACAAACTAAAAAGCGCGTCCGTAAGCCGTATCGATATCCATCGTCCGGCCCAAACTGCACGTATCACCATCCACACCGCTCGTCCAGGTATCGTTATCGGGAAGAAAGGTGAAGATGTTGAGAAACTGCGTCAGGACCTGACCAAGCAAATGGGTGTGCCTGTGCACATCAATATCGAAGAGATCCGCAAGCCGGAACTCGACGGTATGCTGGTTGCGCAGAGCGTAGCTCAGCAGCTGGAGCGTCGTGTAATGTTCCGTCGCGCGATGAAACGCGCTGTACAGAACGCTATGCGCATTGGTGCCAAAGGCATCAAAATCCAAGTGAGCGGTCGTCTCGGCGGTGCTGAAATCGCACGTACTGAATGGTATCGCGAAGGTCGTGTGCCATTGCACACCCTGCGTGCCGACATCGACTATGCCAACTACGAAGCTCACACCACTTACGGTGTGATCGGTGTAAAGGTTTGGATCTTCAAAGGCGAAGTAATTGGTGGTCGCCAAGAAGAACTGAAGCCACAAGCACCAGCGCCTCGTAAAAAAGCTGCTAAGTAAGGGGTACGCCAAATGTTACAACCTAAGCGTACGAAGTTCCGCAAGCAAATGACTGGCCACAACCGTGGCTTGGCATTGCGCGGTAGCAAAGTCAGCTTCGGCGAATACGCGCTGAAGTCTGTTGCTCGTGGTCGTCTCACCGCTCGTCAGATCGAATCAGCGCGTCGTGCACTGACCCGTCACGTTAAGCGTGGCGGCAAGATCTGGATCCGTGTATTCCCGGACAAGCCTATTTCCAAAAAGCCCCTAGAAGTTCGTATGGGTAAAGGTAAGGGTAACGTGGAATATTGGGTTGCCCAGATTCAGCCAGGCAAAGTCCTGTATGAAATCGAGGGTGTTACTGAAGAGCTGGCGCGTGAGGCTTTCGCCCTGGCTGCTGCAAAGCTGCCGCTCGCCACCTCCTTTGTTAAACGGACGGTGATGTGATGAAAGCGAATGAACTTCGTGAAAAATCCGCACAGCAGCTGAACGAGCAACTGCTCGGCTTGCTGCGCGACCAGTTCAATCTGCGTATGCAGAAAGCAACTGGCCAGTTGGGGCAGTCGCATCTGCTCTCGCAAGTTAAGCGTGACATCGCTCGCGTGAAGACTGTGCTCAAACAGCAGGCAGGTAAGTAATCATGGCTGAAGCCGAAAAGACTGTCCGTACGCTGACTGGCCGTGTTGTCAGCGACAAGATGGACAAAACCATCACCGTTCTGATCGAGCGTCGCGTTAAGCACCCGATCTACGGTAAATACGTTAAGCGTTCGACTAAGCTGCACGCGCACGACGAAACCAATCAGTGCCACATCGGCGACAAAGTCACTATTCGTGAAACTCGTCCGATGGCCAAGACCAAGTCTTGGGCACTGGTTGATGTTCTCGAACGCGCTGTGGAAGTCTAAGGACTAGGGGTCGGAGAAATTATATGATTCAGACTCAATCCATGCTCGATGTGGCCGATAACAGCGGCGCACGCCGCGTTATGTGCATCAAGGTGCTGGGTGGCTCCCATCGTCGTTACGCTGGTATCGGTGACATCATCAAAGTTACCGTGAAGGAAGCAATTCCTCGCGGTAAAGTGAAAAAAGGCCAAGTGATGACTGCTGTTGTAGTCCGCACTCGTCACGGCGTACGTCGTGCTGATGGCTCCATTATCCGCTTTGATGGCAACGCTGCTGTTCTTCTGAACAACAAGCAAGAGCCGATCGGCACCCGTATCTTTGGGCCAGTGACCCGTGAACTTCGTACTGAGAAGTTCATGAAGATCGTCTCGCTCGCCCCAGAAGTGCTGTAAGGAGATCCGACATGCAAAAGATTCGTCGTGACGACGAGATCATCGTGATCGCCGGCAAAGACAAAGGTAAGCGCGGTAAGGTGCTTAAGGTTCTCGCTAACAACCGTTTGGTTATTGGCGGTCTGAACCTGGTTAAGCGTCATACCAAGCCTAACCCGATGTCGGGCGTACAAGGCGGTATCGTCGAGAAAGAAGCTCCACTGGACGCTTCTAACGTGGCCATCTTCAACAGCGAAACCAGCAAAGCAGATCGCGTTGGTTTCAAAGTAGAAGAAGGCAAAAAAATTCGTGTCTTCAAGTCGACCCAAAAAGCGGTTGATGCTTGAACACTGCTAGGTAGATGAGACCATGGCACGACTAAAAGAGATTTACCGGAAGGAAATCGCTCCGAAACTTAAGGAAGAACTTAAGCTTTCGAACGTGATGGAAGTTCCGCGCGTTACCAAAATCACCCTGAACATGGGTTTGGGCGAAGCGATCGGTGATAAGAAAATCATCGAGCACGCTGTAGCTGATTTGGAAAAAATCACGGGTCAAAAATGTGTAGTGACCTACGCTCGCAAGTCCATCGCAGGCTTCAAAGTTCGCGAAGGCTGGCCGATCGGCGTTAAGGTTACTCTGCGCCGTGAGCGTATGTACGAATTCCTGGATCGTCTGCTGTCGATCTCCCTGCCTCGGGTACGCGACTTCCGCGGCCTGAATGCCAAGTCCTTCGATGGTCGTGGTAACTACAGCATGGGCGTAAAAGAGCAGATCATCTTCCCGGAAATCGACTACGACAAAATCGATGCTCTCCGCGGTCTGGACATTACCCTGACCACCACTGCTCGGACAGATGATGAAGGTCGCGCCTTGCTGCGTGCTTTCAAATTCCCGTTCCGCAACTGATTGGAGTAGGACCATGGCTAAGATGAGCATGAAAAACCGCGAGCTGAAACGTCAGCTCACGGTTGCCAAGTTCGCCAAGAAGCGTGCAGCACTGAAAGCTATCATCGTGGATCTGAACGCAAGTCCAGAAGCACGTTGGGAAGCTCAAGTTGCTCTGCAGAAGCAGCCACGTGACGCAAGCGCTGCGCGCATGCGTAACCGCTGCCGCCTGACTGGCCGTCCGCATGGTGTTTACCGCAAGTTCGGCCTTGGCCGTAACAAATTGCGTGAAGCAGCAATGCGTGGCGACGTACCAGGTCTGGTTAAAGCCAGCTGGTAAGGCGCACAGGCAAAGTTACCCCTGTCAGGGTTGCAAGATCCTGACAGCCGGTGACCTTGAATATGAATCAAGCCCCTATTGGGGCTTGATTCATTTCTGGCGTGTGTCTAGAATGACCGGCTCGCCTGAGCCCGTGCTTTTTAAGCATTGAGTACTCGGCGACAGTTGTAGCCGCAAGGCTAATTCTTTTTGTATCAGGAGCGTCTAGCCCATGAGTATGCAGGACCCGTTAGCGGACATGCTAACTCGAATCCGTAATGCCCAGATGGCTGAAAAGTCCGTCGTAAGCATGCCATCTTCCACGTTGAAGGTAGCTGTAGCCAAAGTTCTCAAAGACGAAGGTTACATCGCGGATTATCAGATCAGCAGCGAAATCAAGCCACTGCTGTCTATCGAGCTGAAGTACTTCGAAGGCCGTTCGGTTATCGAAGAAGTTAAGCGCGTTAGCCGTCCAGGCCTGCGTCAGTACAAGTCCTCCGAAGATCTGCCGAAAGTTCGTGGCGGTCTGGGTGTGTCTATCGTCTCCACCAGCAAAGGTGTGATGACGGATCGTGCTGCGCGCGCTGCCGGTGTCGGCGGCGAAGTTCTTTGCACTGTGTTCTAAGGGGGGATAAGCATGTCACGCGTCGCTAAGAACCCCGTTAAGCTGCCAGCTGGTGTCGAAGTAAAATTCGCCGGCCAACAGCTTTCGGTGAAGGGTGCCAAGGGTACTCTAGAACTGAACATCCATTCGTCCGTTGAGATTGTTGAAGAAGCTGGTGAGCTGCGTTTCGCTGCTCGCAATGGCGATCAACAAACTCGCGCAATGGCTGGTACCACTCGTGCGTTGGTAAACAACATGGTCCAAGGCGTAAGCCAAGGCTTCGAGCGCAAGCTCCAGCTGGTCGGTGTTGGTTACAAAGCGCAAGCAAAAGGCACAGTGCTGAACCTGGCTCTTGGCTTCTCGCACCCAGTGGATTACGAGTTGCCGGAAGGCATCACCGCTGAGACTCCTAGCCAAACCGATATCCTGATCAAGGGTATTGATAAGCAGCTGGTAGGTCAGGTGGCCGCTGAGATCCGCGGTTTCCGTCCGCCAGAGCCTTATAAAGGCAAGGGTGTACGTTACGCGGACGAAGTCGTCCGTCGTAAAGAAGCCAAGAAGAAGTAGGGCATAGCAAATGACCGACAAAAAAGTTACTCGCCTGCGCCGCGCTCGCAAAGCACGTCTGAAAATGCACGAACTAGAAGTCGTGCGTCTCTGCGTGTTCCGCTCGGCACAGCATATATACGCCCAGGTCATCTCGGCCGACGGCAGCAAAGTCCTGGCAAGCGCCTCGACTTTGGACAAAGAACTGCGTGATGGTGCCACTGGCAACATCGACGCGGCCACAAAGGTTGGCCAGCTGGTCGCTACGCGTGCAAAAGCCGCTGGCGTCTCGCAGGTGGCTTTCGACCGCTCTGGCTTCAAGTACCACGGCCGCGTGAAAGCGCTGGCTGAGGCTGCTCGTGAAGCTGGGCTGGAGTTCTAAGTTATGTCAAATAACGACCAAAAGCGCGACGAAGGCTACATTGAGAAGCTGGTTCAAGTTAACCGCGTAGCCAAAACCGTTAAAGGCGGCCGTATCTTCACTTTCACCGCGTTGACCGTGGTTGGTGATGGTAAAGGGCGCGTTGGCTTCGGCCGTGGCAAGTCACGTGAAGTGCCTGCTGCGATCCAGAAGGCAATGGAAGCTGCTCGCCGCAACATGATTCAAGTGGACCTTAACGGCACCACTCTGCAGTACGCCATGAAATCCGCCCACGGCGCTTCCAAGGTTTACATGCAGCCTGCTTCTGAAGGTACCGGTATCATCGCTGGCGGCGCTATGCGTGCTGTCCTCGAAGTTGCTGGCGTTCAGAACGTACTGGCCAAGTGCTACGGCTCGACTAACCCGGTAAACGTGGTTCACGCCACTTTCAAAGGTTTGAAAGCTATGCAATCTCCTGAATCTATTGCCGCCAAGCGTGGCAAAAGCGTCAAGGAGATCTTCTGATCATGGCTACCGTTAAAGTAACGCTGATCAAAAGCATGACCGGCCGTATCCCTAACCACAAACTGTGCGTTAAGGGTCTGGGTCTGCGTCGCATCGGTCACACTGTAGAAGTACTTGATACTCCCGAGAATCGCGGGATGATCAACAAGGCTTACTACATGCTGCGTGTAGAGGGTTAATCGATGAAACTCAATGATCTGAGTCCAGCGCCGGGTTCCCGTCGCGAAAAGCATCGTCCGGGCCGTGGTATCGGTAGTGGTTTGGGTAAGACTGGTGGCCGTGGTCACAAAGGTCAGACCTCCCGCTCCGGTGGCACCATTGCTCCAGGCTTTGAAGGCGGTCAACAGCCGCTGCATCGCCGTCTGCCTAAGTTCGGTTTCGTATCCCTGAAAGCCATGGATCGCGCAGAAGTGCGTTTGTCCGAGCTGGCTAAAGTGGAAGGCGACATCGTAACTGTGCAGACCCTGAAAGATGCCAACGTGATCAACGTCAACGTACTGCGTGTGAAAATCATGCTGTCCGGTGAAGTGACTCGCGCTGTCACAATCGGCAAGGGAATCGGCGCCACCAAAGGTGCGCGTTCGGCTATCGAAGCAGCTGGCGGCAAGTTCGAGGAATAAATGGCTAAGCAAGGTGCTCTCTCAGCGCTCAGCAAAGGCGGGTTATCCGAGCTCTGGGCTCGACTGCGTTTTCTATTCCTGGCGATTATCGTCTACCGGATAGGCGCACACATCCCAGTTCCAGGTATCAACCCGGACCGGCTGGCGGACCTGTTTCGACAGAATGAGGGGACCATACTTAGCTTGTTCAACATGTTTTCCGGCGGCGCGCTGGAGCGGATGAGTATTTTTGCGCTGGGGATCATGCCGTACATTTCGGCATCGATCATCATGCAGCTTATGTCCGCTGTCAGCCCGCAACTGGAGCAGTTGAAGAAGGAAGGTGAAGCTGGCCGTCGCAAGATTAGCCAGTACACCCGCTACCTCACTGTCGCTCTTGCTCTTGTCCAGGCTATTGGCATGTCCATTGGTCTGGCAGGGCAAGGCGTAGCGTTCACTGGTGACCTGGGCTTCCATTTCGTTGCAGTAACCACGTTTGTGGCGGGTGCAATGTTCATGATGTGGCTGGGTGAGCAGATTACTGAGCGTGGTGTTGGCAACGGTATCTCGATGTTGATTTTTTCGGGTATCGTCGCCGGTCTTCCGAGAGCAATCGGGCAGTCTTTCGAGTCTGCACGTCAGGGCGATATCAATATTTTCGCTCTGGTTGCTATCGGTTTGCTGGCAGTAGCGATTATCGGTTTTGTGGTGTTCATTGAGCGTGGCCAGCGTCGTATTGCTGTTCACTACGCCAAGCGTCAGCAGGGCCGCAAGGTGTTTGCTGCGCAGACTAGCCACCTACCGCTGAAAGTGAATATGGCCGGTGTTATCCCGGCTATTTTTGCGAGCAGCATTTTGCTGTTCCCGGCTTCGCTGGGTGCCTGGTTCGGTCAGTCTGAAGGTATGGGCTGGTTGCAGGACATCTCGCAGTCGATCGCTCCTGGTCAGCCGTTGAATATTCTGCTGTTTAGTGCAGGGATTATTTTCTTCTGCTTCTTCTATACGGCGTTGATGTTCAATCCGAAAGACGTAGCGGAAAACCTGAAGAAGTCCGGTGCCTTTATTCCGGGTATCCGTCCAGGTGAGCAGTCGGCACGCTATATTGATGGCGTTTTGACTCGTTTGACTCTGTTCGGTGCTCTTTATATGACGGCCGTGTGCCTGTTGCCCCAGTTCCTGGTGGTTGCGGCAAACGTTCCGTTCTACCTTGGCGGGACCTCGTTGCTGATCGTTGTTGTGGTTGTTATGGACTTCATGTCCCAAGTACAATCGCACCTCGTTTCGCACCAGTACGAATCCCTGATGAAGAAAGCCAACCTGAAGGGCTACGGCAGCGGCATGCTCCGCTGAAGTACTACCCCGTAAGGTGAGAGGAGTTGGTGATGAAAGTTCGTGCATCGGTGAAAAAGCTGTGCCGTAACTGCAAGATTATTCGCCGCGAAGGTGTTGTTCGGGTAATTTGCAGCGCGGAACCACGTCACAAACAGCGCCAAGGCTGAGTGTGATCTGTTTGAAGCCCAGCAGCTAGTGCGCTGCTGGGTTGATTATTTGTTATTACAGCGATATTATCTCGCGCCCTATTTCTTGGCTTCCGGGGCGTAGGTAGCTGTCAATTGGAGTCCCACTGAATGGCCCGTATTGCAGGCGTTAACATTCCAGATAACAAGCACACTGTTATCTCGCTGACCTACATCTATGGTGTTGGTCGCACTACCTCACAGAAAATCTGTGCGGATGCTGGTGTAAACCCAGCCGCTAAGATCAAGGATCTGAGCGACGAGCAGATTGAGTTGCTGCGTGGCGAAGTGGCGAAGTTCACCACTGAAGGTGACCTGCGTCGTGAAGTCAACATGAAAATCAAACGCTTGATGGACCTGGGCTGCTACCGCGGTCTGCGCCATCGTCGTGGTCTTCCAGTGCGCGGTCAGCGTACCAAGACCAACGCGCGTACTCGCAAAGGTCCGCGTAAGCCGATCCGCAAGTAATCGCACCAGCGAATCGACAGGAATTTAGTCATGGCAAAACCTGCTGCTCGTCCTCGTAAAAAAATTAAAAAGACAGTGGTTGATGGCATCGCCCACATCCACGCGTCTTTCAACAACACCATCGTGACCATCACGGATCGTCAGGGTAACGCGCTTTCTTGGGCTACCTCTGGTGGTTCGGGTTTCCGCGGTTCACGCAAGTCCACCCCGTTCGCTGCTCAAGTAGCTGCTGAACGTGCTGGTCAAGCTGCGCTGGAATATGGCCTGAAAAACCTTGACGTTAACGTCAAGGGCCCAGGTCCAGGTCGTGAGTCCGCTGTCCGTGCTTTGAACGGCTGTGGCTATAAGATCGCCAGCATCACCGACGTGACGCCAATCCCGCACAACGGGTGCCGTCCGCCGAAGAAGCGCCGCGTGTAATCAGGAGACTGTAAAGAATGGCTCGTTACATTGGTCCAAAATGCAAACTGGCACGTCGTGAAGGCACTGATCTCTTCCTGAAGAGTGGTGTGCGCGCTATCGAATCGAAGTGCAATATTGAAGCTGCTCCAGGCATCCACGGCCAACGCCGCGGTCGCCAATCCGACTACGGTACCCAACTGCGTGAAAAGCAGAAGGTCCGTCGTATCTACGGCGTTCTCGAGCGTCAGTTCAGCGGCTACTACAAACAAGCTGCTGGCAAAAAAGGTGCAACCGGTGAAAACCTGCTGCAACTGCTCGAATGCCGCCTGGATAACGTCGTATACCGTATGGGTTTCGGTTCTACTCGTGCCGAATCTCGTCAGTTGGTATCGCACAAGTCGATCAGCGTTAACGGTCAGACCGTAAACGTTCCGTCCTACCAGGTTCGTGCTGGTGACGTGGTCGCTATCCGCGAGAAAGCAAAGAACCAGCTTCGCATTGTCCAAGCTCTCGATCTGTGTGCCCAACGTGGCCGCGTAGAATGGGTAGAAGTAGACACTGAGAAGAAGTCGGGCGTTTTCAAGAACGTTCCTGCTCGCAGTGATCTGTCCGCCGACATCAACGAAAGCCTGATTGTCGAGCTCTACTCCAAGTAAGGGCTAGAAAATAGGTGCATCCATGCAGATTTCGGTAAATGAGTTCCTGACACCTCGCCATATTGATGTGCAAGTTGTCAGTCCAACCCGCGCTAAAATCACTCTCGAGCCTCTCGAGCGTGGTTTTGGCCACACCCTGGGCAACGCGCTGCGCCGCATCCTGTTGTCCTCAATGCCAGGCTGTGCAGTAGTCGAGGCCGAGATTGACGGTGTGCTCCACGAGTACAGCGCCATCGAAGGTGTACAGGAAGACGTAATTGAAATCCTGTTGAACCTTAAAGGTCTGGCTATCAAGCTGCACGGCCGTGACGAAGTTACGCTGACCTTGTCGAAGAAGGGTTCGGGGGTGGTTACCGCTGCCGATATTCAGCTGGATCATGATGTCGAGATCGTTAATCCCGATCACGTAATCGCCAACCTGGCGTCTAACGGCGCCTTGAACATGAAGCTCACCGTAGCTCGTGGTCGTGGTTATGAACCAGCAGACTCGCGTCAGAGCGATGAAGACGAAAGCCGCAGCATTGGTCGCTTGCAGCTGGATTCTTCGTTCAGCCCGGTTCGCCGTATCGCATACGTGGTGGAAAACGCCCGTGTCGAGCAGCGCACCAACCTGGACAAGCTGGTTATTGATCTGGAAACCAACGGTACACTGGATCCTGAAGAGGCCATTCGTCGTGCTGCAACCATCCTGCAACAGCAGTTGGCTGCATTCGTCGACCTCAAAGGTGACAGCGAGCCAGTGGTAATCGAGCAGGAAGACGAGATCGATCCGATCCTGCTTCGTCCTGTTGACGATCTGGAACTGACCGTGCGTTCGGCCAACTGCCTTAAGGCGGAGAACATTTACTACATCGGTGACCTGATTCAGCGCACCGAAGTAGAACTGTTGAAGACTCCGAACCTGGGCAAGAAATCCTTGACTGAAATCAAGGACGTTCTGGCCTCCCGTGGTCTGTCCCTCGGCATGCGCCTCGACAACTGGCCGCCTGCAAGTCTTAAGAAGGACGACAAGGCGACTGCCTGATCGTCGTAATCACCGAACGTTGTGTTTGGTAAGGAATGAACCATGCGTCATCGTAAAAGTGGTCGTCACCTGAGCCGCACTAGCTCGCACCGCAAGGCTATGTTTCAAAACATGGCAGTGTCGTTGTTCGAGCACGAGCTGATCAAAACGACTCTGCCGAAAGCCAAAGAATTGCGTCGCGTTGCTGAGCCGCTGATTACTCTGGCCAAGATTGATTCTGTTGCTAACCGCCGTCTGGCCTTCGACCGTACTCGTTCGAAAGCCATGGTTGGTAAGCTGTTCAACGATCTGGGCAAGCGTTATGCAACTCGTGAGGGTGGCTACCTGCGCATCCTCAAGTGCGGTTTCCGCGCTGGCGACAACGCGCCTATGGCGTACGTCGAGTTGGTTGATCGTCCAGTTGGCGGTGAAGCTGTATCCGCTGAGTAAGACGTCAGTCTCTACAAAGAACCGGGCCTAGTGCCCGGTTTTTTGTGCGCGTTCGATTATGATTATCTATTGATTCTGATCATTTAATGCATTTGCCCATGTGTAATTCATGGTCAATACTCCTCGTCAGCCGATTAGCCGGCAGTACAAAGACTGACTGAGGAAGCAAACATATGAGCCAGACCAAAACGCTTACAACCGCCAGCGGCGCTCCAGTTGCGGATAACCAGAATTCTCGTTCTGCCGGTCCTCGTGGCCCATTGCTGCTTGACGATTTTCATCTGATCGAAAAGCTCGCGCACTTCAACCGTGAAAACATTCCTGAGCGTCGCGTACACGCCAAGGGTTCAGGCGCCCATGGCACTTTCACCCTGACCCGTGACATGGCTCAGTACAGCAGTGCCAAGCTGTTTGACACCATCGGCAAGCAAACCCCCACTTTTCTGCGCTTCTCAACGGTAGGTGGCGAGCGCGGCTCGGCTGATACCGAGCGTGATCCACGTGGCTTTGCCCTCAAGTTCTACACCGAGGAAGGTAACTGGGACATCGTCGGTAATAACACCCCGGTGTTTTTCATCCGTGACCCGCTTAAATTTCCCGACTTTATCCACACACAAAAACGCCTCCCGCAAAGCAACCTGAAAAGCGCACAGATGATGTGGGACTTCTGGTCGCACTCCCCTGAGTCGCTGCACCAGGTCACCATCCTGTTTTCCGATCGCGGCATTCCAGATGGTTACCGCCATATGCATGGCTTTGGCAGCCACACGTACAGCCTGATCAATGCTGCGGGTGAGCGTCACTGGGTCAAATGGCATTACAAAACCAAGCAGGGCATCAAGAACCTGCCGCCTGCAGAGGCTGCGCGCCTTGCCGGTACCGACCCGGATTACGCACAGCGTGACTTGTTTGCCGCCATCGAACGCGGTGACTTTCCGAAATGGCGCGTATGCATGCAGGTCATGACTGAAGCTCAGGCTGCAGCCCACTATGAGAACCCGTTTGACGTGACCAAGACCTGGTCGCAGAAAGAGTTCCCGCTGATTGAAATCGGTGAGCTGGAGCTGAACCGCAACCCGCTGAACTACTTTGCCGAAGTGGAGCAGGCTGCGTTCGGGCCAAGCAATATGATCCCGGGTGTGGGCCTGTCGCCTGACCGCATGCTGCAAGGCCGTGTGTTCGCGTATGCCGATGCCCATCGCTACCGTGTAGGCACTAACCACCAGCACCTGCCGATCAACTCACCACGGGTACCTGTGCATAACTATCAGCGTGATGGCTCTATGGCCTTCGGCAACAATGGTGGTGCTGCACCGAACTATGAGCCGAACAGCTATGGCGACGCGCCAAAACAAGCACCGCAATATGCTGAGCCGCCATTGGCCCTCAGTGGTGCAGCTGATCGTTACGATCATCGTGTAGACAGCGATTACTACAGCCACGCCGGTGCCCTGTTCCGACTGATGAACGACGAGCAGAAAGCCCTGCTGATCAACAATATTGCAGGGGCTATGGAGGGTGTGACGGGGGATGTCGTCGAGCGTCAGCTGCAGCATTTCTACAATGCTGATCAGGCTTATGGTGATGGTGTTGCCAAGGCGTTGGGTGTACAGCGTAACTAACTCTAAGTGAGAAGCAGAACCGCCCTCAATTGGGCGGTTTTTGCGTTATTTAACCCTGTTTTCTCTGAAAAACAGGGTTTTTATTGCGATTTAGCCGTGACCTCTCAGTCGGCTTGGTTCAAACTACAGCCTTTCAAGCAGGGAGATGTAAGGCAATGCAAGGCCACCCGGATGTAATCGATTATCTCAATACGTTGCTGACCGGCGAGTTGGCTGCGCGTGACCAATATTTCGTCCATTCCCGTATGTACGAGGATTGGGGTTTCACCAAGCTTTACGAGCGTATCAACCACGAGATGGAGGAAGAGGCACAACACGCTGATGCGTTGATGCGCCGGATTCTGATGCTCGAGGGTACGCCGCGCATGCGCCCTGACGACCTGGATGTGGGCACTACGGTGCCTGAGATGTTCGCTGCCGACCTGCGCCTGGAATATAAAGTCCGTGCCGCGCTGTGCAAAGGCATCGCCCTGTGCGAACTGCACAAGGACTACGTGAGCCGTGACATGTTGCGTGTTCAGCTGGCAGACACCGAAGAAGACCACACCTACTGGCTGGAAAAACAGCTGGGCCTGATCAAGTCGATCGGCTTGCAGAACTACCTGCAATCGCAGTTCTGATCCAGGGAAGCTGAGATGCTTTTGGTGGGAGCGTGGCTTGCCCGCGATGCAGGCAACACGGTCTGGCTTGTGTGTCGCGGCGTTACCATCGCGAGCAAGCCCGTTCCCACAAGAGCTTGATTTGCGCTCAGTAAAAAGCCCCTGCCATCTCACGATGGCAGGGGCTTTTTCGTACCGCGCTTTAAGCCTTGTCGCGAATCAACAGTGGCTTCAGGTAGAAGCCCGTGTGTGATTGCTTCATCTCGGCTACTTCTTCCGGTGTACCGGTAGCAATGATCTGCCCGCCCTTGGAACCCCCCTCAGGGCCGAGATCCACCAGCCAGTCAGCGGTCTTGATCACGTCCAGGTTGTGTTCGATCACTACCACGGTGTTGCCATGGTCGCGAAGACGATGCAGCACATCCAGCAACTGCTGGATGTCAGCAAAGTGCAAACCGGTAGTAGGCTCATCGAGGATATACAAGGTCTTGCCTGTATCGCGCTTGGACAGCTCACGGGACAACTTGACCCGTTGCGCCTCACCGCCTGACAGCGTGGTGGCGGATTGTCCTAGCTTGATATAGGACAAGCCTACATCCATCAGCGTTTGCAGCTTACGCGCCAGTGCAGGCACGGCATCGAAGAACACTCGCGCTTCTTCGATGGTCATTTCCAGCACTTCGTGGATGCTCTTGCCCTTGTATTTGATCTCAAGGGTTTCACGGTTGTAACGCTTGCTTTTGCACACATCGCAAGGCACATAGATGTCCGGCAGAAAGTGCATTTCTACCTTGATCAGGCCATCACCCTGACAGGCCTCGCAGCGTCCGCCCTTTACGTTGAAAGAGAAACGCCCCGGGCCGTAACCGCGCGAGCGCGACTCGGGCACACCCGAGAACAACTCGCGGATTGGCGTAAACAACCCGGTGTAGGTCGCAGGGTTGGAGCGCGGCGTACGGCCAATCGGGCTTTGGTCGATATCGACGACCTTGTCCAGATGCTCAAGCCCCTTGATGCTGTCGTGCGCCGCCGCTTCCAGCGTGGTCGCCCCATTCAGTGCCGTGGCGCTGAGCGGGTAGAGTGTGTTGTTGATCAGGGTCGACTTGCCCGAACCGGAAACTCCGGTCACACAGGTCAAAAGACCGATCGGTATCTCCAGGTCAACGTTGCGCAAGTTATTGCCGCGAGCACCCTTGAGCGACAGTGTCAGCTTCTTGTTGCGCGGTGTGCGCTTGGCGGGTACGGCAATCTTCACACGCCCCGACAGGTATTTGCCTGTCAGTGAATCAGGGTGAGCCATCACCTCGGCCGGTGTACCTTCAGCAACAATATGACCGCCATGCACGCCAGCACCAGGGCCGATATCCACCACATAGTCCGCCAGGCGTATGGCGTCTTCGTCGTGCTCCACCACAATCACGGTGTTACCGATATCACGCAGATGCTTGAGGGTGCCCAGCAGGCGATCGTTATCGCGCTGATGCAGGCCGATGGAGGGCTCGTCGAGGATATACAGCACGCCAACCAGGCCTGCACCAATCTGACTGGCCAGACGAATACGCTGGGCTTCACCGCCTGACAGGGTATCGGCACTACGGTCCAGCGACAGATAGTCCAGCCCCACATTCACCAGGAACTGCAGGCGCTCGCGAATTTCCTTAAGGATTTTGTCAGCGATTTCGCCACGGCGTCCGCTCAGGCTCAGCGTGCTGAAGTATTCGGTTGCATCACCGATAGGCATGCTGGTGACCGCGGGCAGGGTTTTTTCGCCGACCCATACATGACGGGCTTCGCGACGCAGTCGGGTACCCCGGCAATCCGGGCAGGACTGGGTGCTGAGGAACTTGGCCAGTTCTTCGCGCACGGTGGCCGACTCGGTTTCGCGATAACGGCGTTCCAGGTTTGGCACGATGCCTTCGAACGGGTGAGCACGCTTGACGATATCGCCACGATCATTCAGATAGCGGAAATCCACGTTTTGCGTGCCGCTGCCATAGAGGATCACCTTTTGCTTGTCGGCCGGCAGCTCGCTGAACGGCACTTCAAGGCTGAAGTCGTAATGCTTGGCCAACGCCCCGAGCATCTGGAAGTAATAAACGTTGCGCCTGTCCCAACCGCGGATCGCGCCTTCGGCCAGCGTCAGCTCGCCATTGACCAGGCGCTTGATATCGAAGAACTGCTTGACCCCCAGACCATCGCAGGTCGGGCATGCACCTGCCGGGTTGTTGAAGGAAAACAGCTTGGGTTCCAGCTCGCTGATCGCATGGCCGCAAATCGGGCAGGCGAAGCGCGCGGAAAAGATTATTTCTTCGCCCGGCTCATCGTCCATCGGCGCAACCAGGGCAATGCCATCAGCCAGTTTCAGCGCTGTCTCGAAAGACTCGGCCAGGCGCTGCTGCAGATCGGCACGCACTTTAAAGCGGTCAACCACCACATCAATGCTGTGCTTTTTCTGTTTGTCGAGCTTGGGCAGTTCGTCCAGCTCGCAAAGCTTGCCGTTGACCCGGGCGCGAACAAAACCCTGGGCGCGCAGTTCTTCAAATACTGAAAGGTGTTCGCCCTTACGCTCGCGGATCACCGGCGCCAGCAGCATCAGCTTGCTGCCTTCGGGCTGGGCCAGTACCAGGTCGACCATTTGGCTGACGGTCTGGGCTTCCAGAGGAATGTCGTGATCCGGGCAGCGCGGGATACCTACGCGGGCATACAGCAGGCGCAGGTAGTCGTAGATTTCGGTGATGGTGCCGACCGTGGAGCGCGGGTTGTGCGAGGTCGATTTTTGCTCGATGGAAATCGCCGGCGACAGACCCTCGATGGTATCGACGTCAGGCTTTTCCATCATCGACAGGAACTGCCGCGCATAGGCTGACAACGACTCGACATAACGGCGCTGGCCTTCGGCATACAGCGTGTCAAACGCGAGGGATGATTTGCCGGAGCCAGACAGTCCGGTGATAACGATCAGTTTGTCCCTTGGCAGGGTCAGGTCGATGTTCTTCAGGTTGTGGGTTCGTGCCCCACGTATCAGGATCTTGTCCACTGCGGCCTCGCTTGGCGGGCATAACGTAAACGAATGAGTATACGGATCTGTGCGAAAGCTGTGCAGGCCCTTGATGGCACACTGTCATTCAAGCAGCCTTTATAACTTTTGCGTGACAAAGCGTCGCGTCTCTCTCGTGTATGTGCTGTTAGACGATGGGACTGATAGAATCGCCGCCGGTTCACATGAGGTTTTTCCATGCACGATCCCCACAGCGAACTCATGAGTAGCGGCGAGACCCGGGCAGCAAGCGGTCTGGCCCTTGTGTTCGCCTTCCGTATGCTGGGCATGTTTATGGTGTTGCCGGTTCTGGCAACCTATGGAATGGACCTTGCCGGTGCAACGCCCGCCCTGATTGGTCTGGCGATTGGCGCTTATGGCCTGACCCAGGCCATTTTCCAGATCCCCTTTGGTGTTATTTCCGATCGCATTGGACGGCGCCCGGTCATTTACCTGGGCTTGATTGTCTTCGCGCTGGGCAGTGTGCTGGCGGCCAATTCCGATTCGATCTGGGGCGTCATTGCGGGACGCATCCTGCAAGGTGCGGGGGCGATTTCTGCAGCCGTCATGGCGCTGTTGTCAGACCTTACCCGTGAACAGCATCGCACCAAGGCCATGGCCATGATCGGCATGACCATCGGCTTGTCATTTGCCGTGGCCATGGTGGTGGGCCCGCTCCTAACTCGCGCTTTCGGGTTGTCCGGGCTGTTTCTGGCGACGGGGGCAATGGCGCTGTGCGGGATCGTGATTGTGATGTTTATGGTGCCGCGTTCCACCGGTACCTTGCAGCATCGTGAGTCCGGAGTGGCGAAGCAGGCCTTGCTGCCGACCTTGCGCCATCCCGACCTGTTGCGCCTGGACCTTGGCATTTTTGTGCTGCACGCCATGTTGATGTCGAGCTTTATCGCACTGCCGCTGGCGCTGGTCGAGAAGGCCGGCCTGCCCAAGGAACAACATTGGTGGGTGTATCTGACGGCCTTGCTGATTTCATTCTTCGCCATGATCCCGTTCATCATCTACGGCGAAAAGAAACGCAAAATGAAACGAGTTTTGCTCGGCGCCGTCGTGACGTTGATGCTCACTGAGCTATTCTTCTGGAAGTTCGGCGACAGTTTACGAACGCTGGTGATTGGCACTGTGGTGTTTTTCACTGCGTTTAACCTGTTGGAGGCTTCATTGCCTTCGCTGATCAGCAAAGTTTCACCCGCAGGCGGCAAGGGCACGGCGATGGGGGTTTACTCCACCAGCCAGTTCCTCGGATCGGCACTGGGCGGCATACTCGGCGGCTGGCTGTTTCAGCATGGCGGTCTGTCGGTTGTGTTCCTGGGAGGCGCAGGTCTGGCTGCACTCTGGTTGGCCTTTGCTGTTACCATGCGTGAACCACCGTATGTAACAAGCCTGCGCCTGCCGTTATCGCCCGAGGCGTTGCGCGAAGCAGGTCTGGCTGAGCGTCTAAAGGCAGTCAATGGCGTTACAGATGCAGTGATCGTGGCTGAAGAGGCTGCGATTTATATCAAATTGGACACCGAACTATTGGATCGCGCGACACTCGAGCAGTTGGTTAACCCAGCGCCGACGTGCGAAGCCTAGGAGAACGTTATGGCCCGTGGGGTTAACAAAGTTATATTGGTCGGCACATGCGGCCAGGATCCCGAAGTTCGCTACTTGCCTAACGGTAATGCCGTGACCAACCTGAGTCTGGCAACCAGCGAACAATGGACTGACAAGCAAACCGGTCAGAAAGTCGAGAAGACTGAATGGCACCGTGTATCGATGTTCGGCAAAGTGGCCGAAATCGCTGGCGAATACCTGCGCAAGGGTTCGCAGGTGTACATCGAAGGCAAGCTGCAAACCCGTGAGTGGGAAAAAGACGGTATCAAGCGTTACACCACCGAAATCGTGGTCGACATGCAAGGCACCATGCAACTGCTGGGTGGCCGTCCACAGGGCGACCAGCAAAACCAGGGTGGTGGCAACAACTACCAGCAACAACAGTCGGCTCCGCGTCAGCAGGCTCAACGCCCTGCACCGCAGCAACAGCAACAGTCGCGCCCTGCGCCGCAACAGCAGGCCCCGCAGCCAGCTCCGGATTTCGACAGCTTTGATGACGATATTCCGTTCTAGGTCTTGCCTTGGGCTTAACAGCTTCAGCGTTACCTAAAAAGCCCCGAGAGTTCTGCTCTCGGGGCTTTTTGTTTGCCTCAAAAATAATCCCCGTAAACGGGGATTATTTTTTACATAAACGCAACCAGCCGTTTATTTTTCAGCGCTGTCCGGTAATGCATACGCAATGATGTAATCACCTACGTCAGGGGAGTGGCTCATGCCCCCTGCAGAGATCACCACGTATTGTTTTCCGGTAACCGGTGATTTGTAGATCAGCGGTGCGGCCACTGCGCCGACAGGCAAGCGTGCTTTCCACACTTCTTTACCGGTTGCCGAGTCGAGCGCACGCAGGTAGTAGTCTTGAGTCCCGGCAAAGAACACCAGGCCCGAGGCTGTTGAGGTTGGACCACCCAGTGTTGGCATGCCCAGCGGTATCGGCATGTGGGTTTTAATTCCCATAGGGCCGGTATCCTGGACGGTGCCCATAGGCACTTGCCACACCAGTTTCTGAGTATTGAGATCAATCGCACTCATGCTGCCGAACGGGGGTGTATTGCACGGCACGCCCAGTGGCGATTGCAGAATGTCGATTCTCACGCCGCCATAGATACCGGCGACTTGTGGGCGAATGGTTCCCATGAAACCGGGTACTTCGTCAGTCGATACTTTGAACTTGCTGGTGTCTTCCTTCGTCACCAGCGACATCCGCAGGGGCACACGCATGTCGTTAACAAACATCATGCCTGTATTTTCGTCGATGGAGATGCCCCCCCAGTTCATACCGCCCAACAAGCCTGGCCATTCGATGTACGGTTTCTCGGACGGAGGTGTAAACGGGCCCACGTAAACGGAGTCCTTGAACATGATCCGGCAGTACAGTTGATCGAAAGTCGTCACGCCCCACATGGACTTCTCAGTCAGTGGCTCAACACCAATAGTTGGCATTCCGACCGAAAACGGTTGAGTCGGTGACAGGTGCTCGCCTTCAGCAGCAGGTGAGGTTGGAACCGGACGTTCTTCAACTTCGGTAACAGGTTTGCCTGTACGACGGTCCAGAACAAAAATATTGCCTGTTTTGCTGGTCTGGATCAAAACCGGCGTTTTCTCGCCGTCAGCGCTCTTCCAGTCATACATGACTGGCTGAGAAGGCAGGTCGTAATCCCACACATCGTGGTGAACGATCTGGTAAACCCACTTGGCTTTACCGGTCGATGCATCCACAGCTACAACCGCCGAGCCATATTTTTCCTTGGCCGCGTTGCGATCACCGCCCCAGTAGTCCGGTGGGCCATTGCCTGTTGGCAGGTAGACCAGGTTCAACTCTTTATCGTAAGTAGGAATAGTCCATACGTTAGGCGTTTCCAGCGTGAACTGGTGATCGTCGGCAGTAGCGTCCTTACCCTCAGGTGCGCCTATGTCCCATGCCCAGACCAAATCACCGGTCAGCACGTCAAATGCACGCACGGCCCCTGAAGGCTCGCCCGCTACAATGTCACGCACCCAGCCGCCGACTACGGTCAGATGACCCATCACAACCGGCAGAGAGGTTGGGTGATAGCGTTTGCTCTTCTCGGTCGGGCCCATGCCTTTCTTGAGATCGACGTAACCGTTCTCACCAAAGCTCGAACACAGGGCGCCGGTGCGCGCGTCAAGCGCAAACAGACGGGCATCTACCGACGACACCAGAATGCGCTGACGGCATTGTTGGTCGTTGTCGTGCGAAGCCTTGACCTCAGCACTCAGGCTGTCGTCTTTATCGATGTCGTAATAACCCACGCCGCGGCAGGTGACGTGTTCTTCAGTTTTGGCTTTAGGGTCGAACTTCCAGAGAGGAGCCCCAGTATCACCATCCAGTGCGGTGATCAGATTCTCTGGTGTGCATGAATACAGCACGTTGCCAATCTGCAACGGCGTGTTTTCGTCTACGCCTGCACCAGCCCCGGTCGTTCTGCGCCCTGTTCTGTATGTCCAGGCGACCTGTAGGTCCTTGACGTTTTCTGGGGTGATCTGCGTGTAAGGCGCAAACCGGGTACCCGATGCGCTGCGACCATAGTATTCCCAATTTTCAGGCGTATCGGCAGTAGGTTCCTTCGGCTCGGATGCCTTCGACGCGACCACAGGATTTGAGATCGCACCGTGAGGGTAAAACGCAGCAATAAAGGTGGCGATCAACGCGGCAAACACCGCAAAGCCCAACCGGTTAGCCACGCGCCGAGTCGTCAGGGATGTACCCGGGAACGTCGCGCCCACCCACAAACTAAGTGTCAGGATAATGGCTGGAACGACAAGGCGTGGCAGCAGTTCCCAATAACTGAACTGACCTACCTCATAAAATGCCCAGACGCATGTAGCAAGGAAAATAAGTGCCGAAAATATAATGCTGAAACGTTTACGCCATAACAATAACGGGGCGAGTAGCAAATAAGCCAACCCGGCTATTAGATAATAACTTGATCCGTCCAGGGCCAATAACATGACCCCGCCGTATATCAATGTCACTGCAACAGCAAAAACGAAGAGGGAAAATATTATTCTCGCGAGCGAGCTGATTGCCCGTCTTTTAGTGGGTGATTGATGGTCATCCGTCATTTTCATGAATGCTCTATGGGTGAATACAAAACTGTTCGTCGTCGGTGCGAACAGCCCGGCCGAATGATCGATTCGGACGTAATTGGTTGGGCGTAAATCCTCTGGCACCTCGTCAATCAAGCGTTAAAGCGCTGAAAAACCAGGTCGTTACCCGGTGAGTCGGATGCTGAACGCGCAGTTGCACACAAAGGACTGAAGGTTCTACGAAACCTGGAGCGGAGCATCAGTGCTCTACAGGGTTGGATTTTGTGACTTTGTTTGCGCTAGCAGGCTAATTTTAATCGGATGATGTCTCGGATAAATCCAGCGCATTGGAAAACAATATTGATGAAACAGTAACAATCAAGTAGTCGTGAGCGACTCAATAGGTGCAGAACGTCATCGGCGCTGGGTGGCCAACGAGCAATGAGTCATAGGCACGATGAGCAGATCTGTTGAGTCATCGCTTCAGGTTCGTGCCTGTTAGTTCAAGAGCTGGCATTCAGGCGAATTGTTACGAACGCACCAACAATGTTTCTTGCAGAGTTGGATGTATTCCAAAAAAGCTAATGCTTACACTTAAGCGTTGCTACTAACGTCAAGCGGCGTTATCCAATCCAGTCCTTACACCCTGACGCAAGCAGCATAAGGCGACTTGCTAAACAGCCTTGATCATCTGCGTTTTTTCAACGGAGCACCTTTCGAATGTTTTTTTCTTTCCGCGCGCTGCTGAGTACCAGCCTGTGCAGCGGTTTGTCGTTCTGTATGTTGGCCCCTGCTTCAGCGTTGGCGGATTCTACGGACTTGATGAGTCGCTCAACACTCACCGGCGATTGGGGAGGGGAGCGACAGAAGCTGGTCGACAAGGGGATTAAGCTGACGGGTGAATACAGCTCCGAGACGATTTCGAACCTGCACGGCGGGATAAAACGCGGCACTCGCTATGCGCAACAAATACGCATTGGCGCGCAGTTTGATCTGAGCAAGTTACTCGACACTCCGGATGCTGGGGTGGTGCAGATCATTATCAATGACCGTCGTGGCCACAGCGCCACGGAAGATTTGCTCGGTAACCGCTTATCAGCTCAGGAAAACTATGGGGGTGAATACACCCGGCTGACCGAGTTCAGCTATCAACGCAATCTGTTTTCCAAAGACCTGTCGGCCAAGGTCGGATATATGGTCATGGGCACCGAATTTGGGGGGATGCCCATCCTGACCAACTTTGTAAGCGCCGGTTTTTGTGCACACCCGTTAACCATGTCCAGCGGCAGTGGATGGGGTAACTATCCGACGGCACACTGGGGGGGAGAACTGCGTTACGACGTTAACCCGTCTCTAACGCTGCAAACCGCTGTGTTCCAAGTCAACCCGGAGCACAACGCACGCCCTTCTGAAGCGTTTTCCATGCCCAGCAACGGTACCACCGGGGCTATTTTGCCACTGGAGGCGATTTTCAATAATCATGCCTTTCTGGATGGTCAGTACAAAGTCGGTTGGTATTACGACACGTCCAATTACCAGAAAATTGGCAGCACAGAAAAGAGCAGTAACCGTACCGGGGCTTACGTGTTGTTTGATCAGGCCATCTGGAAGGACGAGCAAGACCCTGAAAGCGTATTGCGCCTTTTCGGGCAAGCGGCCACCAGTAACGCTGCGACTTCACCGATGCGTCGTTGGTATTCGGTGGGTCTGGTCAAGCAGAAGCCCTTTGCAAACCGCCCCAAAGATACTATCGCCTTTGGTTATGGCCGCGCCGTGATCAATTCGCGCACGCGCGATGAGCAAGAAGCGGCTGCAATCAATTTTGGGGAGTCAGACATGATCGCCAGCCTCGACAACGGCGAACAGATGCTTGAACTCAACTATGGCGCGCAAGTCACGCCCTGGCTGCTGGTGCGACCGGACATGCAGTACTACATCGAACCGGGCGCGTTCTTCGGTAAAAAAAGAGGAAACGCATTGGCTGTAGGACTACAGATCAAAGCGACTTTTTAACAGACGGGCTGGCGCTTTGTGCGTTACGAACCTGAAAGCGCAGGCTATTAAGCGATCTCCGCGGCTCAGGCAAGCACACATTGCCCATTGACCATGCGCCACAGTTCGAGCGGATTGCCCTCCTGTAGCGCTTCAGGCATCAAGGCCGCAGGCAGGTCCTGATAACACACCGGCCGCAAGAACCTGTCGATGGCGCTGGCGCCGACGGCGCTACTTCGACTGTCCGAACTGGCCGGGAACGGGCCGCCATGCACCATCGCGTGAGAGACCTCGACGTTGTTCGGATAACCGTTCACCAGGATGCGGCCCGCCTTGCGCTCAAGGATGGGCAGCAGCTTTCGGGCCAGCCCATGATCAGCGTCATCCAATTGCATTGTCGCCGTCAGCTGTCCTGACAGGTGCTCGGCCACCGCCAGCATTTCATCTTCGTTCTTGCAGGCGACGATCAGCGAGCTGGGGCCGAATGTTTCGTCGCCAAGCCGTTCTGTTGTGAGAAAGGTGGCTGCATCGGTTACGAACACTGTGGCCTGCGCGGCACTTGGCTTTTCTGCAGGGCACCCTTGGCCCAGCGTTGTAATACCGCTGATGTTGCCTGTCTCCTCGATCCCAGCGAGGTAGGCATGATGAATCCCCGGCGTCAGCATGGTTGCTGCCGCCTTTTTGTGCAGGGCGTCCAGGGCCGTGCTGCAAAACTGGGTCAGTGGCTGACCTTCCAGGGCAATCACCAAGCCTGGATTTGTACACAATTGGCCGGCACTCATCGTCAGAGCCTCAACGAATCCACGGCCGATTTCGCTGGCGCGCATCGACAGCGCATGCGGCAACAGGAACACGGGATTGATGCAGCTCATTTCGGCGTACACCGGAATCGGTTCGCTGCGTTGCGCCGCGGTACGCATCAGCGCCAGACCGCCTTGTCGCGAACCCGTGAAGGCGACTGCCTTGATCGCAGGATGGCTGACCAGGGACTGGCCGAACGGATGACTGTCGCCAATGAGCAGGGAAAACACGCCCTCTGGCAAGTTGTGGGCAGCGGCTGCCTGTTGAATCACCTGGCCTACCAGTTCAGACGTACCCAGGTGAGCCTCGTGTGCCTTGACCACTATCGGGCAGCCAGCGGCCAGGGCAGCGGCGCTGTCGCCGCCGGCAACCGAAAACGCCAGGGGAAAATTGCTTGCACCAAATACAGCCACCGGGCCGAGCGCGATCTTGTGCAGCCTCAGGTCGGGGCGAGAAGGGAGGCGCGACGGCAACGCGCAGTCCAGGGTGGCGCCGAGGTAGTGGCCATCGCGCACCACCTGCGCAAATAGCCGCAACTGGCTCACGGTGCGTCCCCGTTCGATGATCAGGCGCGCTGCCGGCAATCCGGTTTCGAG
Organism: Pseudomonas sp. FSL R10-1339; assembly: GCF_009600545.1. Lineage (NCBI taxonomy): Bacteria > Pseudomonadati > Pseudomonadota > Gammaproteobacteria > Pseudomonadales > Pseudomonadaceae > Pseudomonas > Pseudomonas sp. FSL R10-1339. The sequence goes on from NZ_WIVQ01000012.1 coordinate 46,708, forward strand.
AGACGCGCGCCCGATCAGCGTGACCCCTAACGCCAGGATGCCCGTGGCGATCGCTTCCAGAAATTGAGCACGCTGCTCTGCCGTGGTCGCGCGGTAGCGATCGCAGGCCTGTTGCGCCAGCGTGCAAGCCTGGTCAATGTCAGCGATACCGCCGACGCCGAAGTCAGGCCCCAGCTTTTCATGGGTGGCAGGGTTGATTGCAGACAGCAATCCTTTGTCGCCAAGCACTGCCGACTGGCCGATGAGCATTTTGCCGGTAATCATCATGTGTCCTATAGCTTGCTGTGCCATCGTCAGGCCCGATTTTTCTGAAATTGAAGTGCGCAGGCGGTTTGTTCTATGTGTAGCGGTAGCGGCCCAACACAGCTTGGGGATCCATTAAATGCTGCATAGCCCTGCTGATTTCCTGCACCTCTGGGGGCGTGTACCTGCTGTAATAAGCTGCATTCACAGGCCCGACGCCATGCTCTGCACTGAAGCAGCCGCCGTTTTCGGTCACCAGCTTATAGATGCCGCTACGCACAGCGACGACCTTGGCGATGCCGTACTGGCTGATGTGGGCGTGCGGCACCAGCACAATCAAATGGCAGCCGCCGTCGGCAAAATGGCCGAAATCGTAAAGTTGCAGCAGCGGATGTTCGTGCTCTAGCCACTGTGCAGCTTGATCGCGGAAAGCGACCAAGCGTGAGCGCGAAAACGCCACGTCGAACGACAGTGGGATACCTTCCTTGGCGATGGCCAGCGGCAGGTTGTCTCGCAGTGGCCAAAAGCTGCTGGTATTTCCAAAAGCGGCGTCGAGAATTCGGCCGCTTTCATACAGCGCTTCCAACACCTGTTCGGTTCGTTGCGCAAAAAGGCTGTGCAAGCCAGGCATGCTGCTGGCGATCTCAATCAGGGCGTAGCAGCTTGCCGACGATTGGCCGAACGGGTGGCGCAGCGTGGGGAAGTTGCGCAACGTAATGGCGAGCGCCGCCTCGGAGATCACTTCGAACGCGCACAGCAGATCGCCAAATTGAAGTTCGAAAGCCTGCAACACCTCAAGCGCTGTCCCATGGTCAGGCAAGGCCACAAACACGCTTTGCGTCGACTGGTCGATGCGTTTGAGCTCAAGCGTCGCCGCCGTAATGATGCCGAAGGCGCCACCGGTGCCGACAAACAACTGCTTGAGGTCAAGCCCGGTATTGTTCTTGCGCAGCGGTGCGAGAAGTTGCACCACGGTGCCGTCGCCATCGGCCAGCACCACTTCGATACCGAGCAGGTTATGGCGCACGTCGCCATGCTTGAGCAAGCGGCTGCCGCCGGCATTGGCGCCAATTAATCCGCCTATGGCCGGGTCGCTGCCGATATCAATAGGGAAATACAGCGAATGGGTTTCCAGTGTGCGATTCAGTGCTGACAAGAGCGTGCCGGCTTCGACAATCACCGTGCGGTTCAAGGGATCAATCTCGCGCACTTGGCGCATGCGCGAAAGTGAGACGATCACTTGCTTGCCGGAGTTGTCGGTGACGGCACCGCCCACCAATCCGCTGCGGTTGCCTTGGGCGACCAGCCGTATGCGATGGCGCACCGCGATGCGCATAAGCGCGCTGACAGCGTGGGTATCGCACGGGATGACGACCGCCGCCGCTTTGCCGCGGCAATGAGCAACGTCGATTTCATAGGGGGCACAGTCCGCCCCGGTCAGCAGCGACGCCTGCCCCAGAACTTCGGCGACTTCGGCCAGAAACGCGTCGAGTCCCGAGGCTTGTCGGTCCACGGTATGTTCCAGGTCGCTCATTGCGCCGCCACCATGCGTTTGAGCAACTGGCTGCGTACCAGCACCAATGCGACGACCGGCAATACGCCTCCCAGCAGCGTGTTATGGCGAAAAGCCAGTGACACCGCGACGGCGATGGCAGCGCCAATCAGCAACATCACAGAGAGTTTTCGGACCAAAGCCTGGTCGCTGCTGGTTTCGCCGATAAAGCCGAGTGGAGAAAACCGGGTGGCACCCATGCCAATCACCAATACGCACGCCAGCACGGGAGCAGCACCCAGCTCCTGCCCCCACACTTGCAACGCAGCGGTAGAGACCGTGGCCAACAGGGCGCCAATCATCAGGTACAGGTCGACGCCCATTGCGATCCAATGGCCAGGGCGGTAATTGAACAGCCAGAACAGGTGCGCAATGCTGAGAATACCGCTGAGCACATACGCGGTATCCCAGCGTACGCCTGCCTCACCCGGGCCGAAACGGCCATACAACAGGAACACGATGACCGGAATGAATGCGCTGGCATTCGACAAATAGGCACGGCCTAGCTTGCTGATAGACATGCGGGTTTCCTTGGATAGAGATGCAATGAAATGCCTGAGTCCCGGGCTTAACTCTTGTGCCAGCGGAACATTAAGGTGGCTGCGGTGAGAAACAACGTGGTCCAGCCTGCCATGGCCAACAAGGGCAGCCACAGCGAAGGCAAGGGCGCTCCTTCGAGCAGCACTTGGCGCAGTACCGAGACAAACTGGTTGATCGGAATCACCGAGAGAATGCTTTTGATCCAGGCTGGCGCATCGTTCAACGGGATGGTCAGGTTGCCGAAGAACAGGGCCGGGTAATGGATCAGATGGCACAGCAATTCGGTTTCCTTGACCGAGGAGGTGCGACTGGCCAGCAGGGTGCCGAGGCTCAGCAACATGGCGCCGCCCAGCAGAATGATCGGCAACGCACGCATGGACTGCACGCTCCACAGCGAGATATCAATGCCGTACCCGTACCGCGCCACCAGCAGCAAGGTGCCGACAGAAATCAGCATCATGAGCACCTGCGACACGAGAATAGAGGCCAGAAAGACCAGCTTCGGCACTGGAAAGCAGGCGTAGATCTTGAGTGCATTGTGTTCACGCAAGCTAGCAATCGATAAGGCGGTGGACATGATGCCGAGTGACATCAAACAGATGACCAGAATGCCGGTTGTAAAAAACTGGCCGTAGTCGAAGGGCTTGGCACCGGAGGCCGTATCCTCGAAACGCACCAGGTCTGTCGAGACGATGCCGCGTCTGGCCGCTGAACACCTGACCGCGGCGATCTCGATCACGCGCGCTGCGGCGCGTACCGCCAGCTGACCCTTGAAGTCATAGTGCACCTGCAACGGTTCGTCGCCGGCCGCAAAGACGATGCGTACCGTGTCTGCTGCGATGGGGGCAGTGCTGCTGACGGTTGAAAAATTGGCCTTTACCGGATCTCCGCCAGCAAATGCCTGCTGGATTGCTAGCTGGCAACTGGTGTCCGAACTGGCCTGGGCGTCAGCCTCCAGAAACTGGATATTTACCGTACCGAGTGAGCCAGGATGACCGAACGCCATCAGCATCACGGTCAGCAGCAGTATGGGAAAGGCCAGCGCCCAGAACAGCGCCGACTTGCTGCGAAAAAACCCCAGCAGCTCGTTGCGCGTCAATATCGCCAGTATGCTAAACATCCTGTTCTCCCTGGGCGCAGAGGTGCAACATGTCGCGGTAATGGGTGGGGCCGAACTCAAAGTGCTGGAACGCAACATTGCCGATCAGGCGGCGTATCGACTGATCCAGTTCCTGCGTGCCATAGACGCTGATTTCAGTGTTTGATGGCCTCGACAACCGCAACGTGGCGCTTTCGCGTTCCAGCTGGTGATAGATGGCGTTGATATGATCACTGTCGTCCAGCTGCAGATAGGCATGGAAGGCGCCGACCAGGCGGTTCTTCAATGCTTCTTTATCGCCTCGATACTTAACGCCGCCGTTGCACACCCACACCACATCGCTTGCGGCATCCAGCTCTTCTTCCGAGTGGCAAATCATGATGATGGTCAGGTCGGCCAGGTCGTAGCGCAGCAGGTGTGCGACGCGCTCGATATACGCTCGGTCGAGCCCGGTAAACGGTTCGTCAAGGATTGCGATTTCCGGGTGGTGTGCCAGCGCCACGAACAAATCGAGCCGCTGTTTCTGGCCGCGTGACAGTGCCCGATAGGGCAGTTTGCGCAGCGCTTCGATATCCAGTGCCTGCGCCACCTGCGGGTCTTGCTTGCCGTACAGGGCCTGATGCAAATCGAGGATTTCCCTGACATTCGACGAGTCTTCATATTCGACCCGCTGCAATTGCACCCCCAACCGCTTGCGGTGCCGGGTGCTTTGCAGAAAACGCGACGCCGCAACCCCCAGAATCTGCGCTTCTTCCAGATGCGCCTGACGGAAGCCGAGCAAGGCTTCGATCAGGGTGGTTTTGCCAGCACCATTGGGGCCAATGATGGCGGTATGCCGACCGCGCCGGAACTGCAGATCGCGGACCTCGAAGTGGAAACTGCCAGCGCTGACCCGGATCAGTTTGGCCGCCGCCGCATAGGGTTCATCAGTGCGCGTGGGTGCCAACTGCACCTCACGGTGCAGGGCAGGTTCGGACAGCCCGTGTGTTTCGTCCGTCAGCAGGATTTGACTGTTCATGTTCAATCGAACAACGCGACTTGGACATCGCGTTTGCCTTTGTAGGGATTGCGGCCATGGGCGACGGCAATGTTATCGATCAACAACATGTCACCGCTGTGCCAGGGAAACGCAATCTCCTGCGCCTCCAAGGCGTCGTATATCGGCGCGATTTCATCCTCCGAGATCGGCGAGCCGTCGCCCAGCCGCACATCGTAAGGGCGTGCCGGTTTGTCCTGATAGGCGTGCTGAATGTAGGCGTAGCCCGGCTTGCCGAGGGAGCGGGCGTTGTTGTGTTGGGTCGACAGTTGATTGAACCAGATCGCTTCGCCGGTCAGCGGATGTTTCAACATGGCATCACCGGTATGCGAGACCGTGATGCTGCCATCGTCGAGCCACTGGTAATCGAGGTGGGTATCGCGGCACAGCTGTTCCACCTGCTGCGGATCATCGGTCAGGAACGCTTCATCCCAGGGGCGGTGGTATTCGCGCATATGGGTGTTACGCGGTTCATTCTCGGGTGTGCTGGGGGCACGGAAGTTGCGCAAGTACTGGATGCGCGCGGTGCTGAGGCGTTCGATCAATGACGGTGACAGGCGACGGGTGACGGCTCGCATATCACACAGTATGGTTTCGCCGCCTTGGTCAGAGGGCTGTTTGCAAAAGAAAGCCAGTTTCTGTGGATAGTGCGCCATGTAGGCCTTTTCCTGATGCAGACCGATTTTCAGGGTGGCCGGGATGCGTGTCGATTCGTAGACTCTGCCTTCGATGTTCTTGCGTGGCGTGGCGCCGCCGATATAACCGAACGCATGCTCAGGATAGTGTTGCGCAATGGCCTGGAAGTCCGCGTTTTCGCGCAATGGAAAACCACGGAACAACAGGCAACCGAACTCCAGCAGCATGCTGTCAAAGATTGCCTGGTGCTGGCGATACCAGGTCGTAAAAGCCTCGCGGTCATCGCTTAGCGTACTGTCGACAGGCGTTATGACGAGCGGCATGTGCTCCGGCGACAGAAAGCCACACTGTACCCGTGATCCGCCCAGCATTTCGTTAAAGTGCTCAACCCTATCTAAACGATGATCCATAGCCTTTTCCCCGACGAGTTGCGTATCAAGCCAGCAAAGGCTTTTTGATAAGGATTTCGAAACCCAGTGCGCCCATGCCGGAACTTGGGCTGGTCACTACCGTGCAATGGTCCAGACCCGCTTCGATGACCAGTGCGCGTGCTTCTTCCAGGGTGACTTTTTCTTCAACATGGGTCGGTGGATAACCCACTGAAGCGCGCATTTGAGTGAACTTCTCCAGCAAGTCGGGGGCGACGTCGCGGCGCATGTCGTGCACCAGGCCAACCCCGCCCGGCTGCAGTACGCGATACATCTCCGTCAGGCTTTTCAGCTTGTCCGGCAAGTGATGCAAGGTGGCACGGCTGACCGCCATGGTCAGGCTGTTGTCCGCGAAGGGCAGGTCCAGGGCGTCGCCGACCTTGAGTTCGATGGTATCGCTCAGGCCTAGCGCTTCGATGCGTGGTCGGCCTCCTTCGAGCATGGTTTCGTCCAGATCCAGGCCGATGAAATACCAGCCTTTCAAAACCGGGTCGGCCGCCAGACGCACCGGGACCACGACGGTGGCGGTGCCGATATCGACCAGGGCGCCCGGCGGCAAGTCGCGGGCAATCTGGCGGATGCGGGTGACGAACAACACATCCCAGGGTTCCAGTGCTTGCGAGGCAAAGCGGTCGTACTCGTCAGCAGGGCGTAGATTTTTCAATAACATGGATACGTTCTCGTCTTGGTTAGCGTTAGAAGAAGATTCAGCGTTGAACTAGCCAGTGCGTGTGGCTCATTTCTTGTCTTACAGCCACCCCACTGGAACGGTGGCCAACAACTTGCGCGCGGCTTTGCTGTTGACACCGAAAGCAGGGCGATCGCGCCGCTCGATGGCATGCGCGACCATGGCCGCCACCCGGCCACAGAGCCCCAGGCCGACACCCCAACGGGCTTGGGTCACGCCGAGATCGAGCAGGGCTGCGGCGGTGATGAAGTCAATATTCGGACGTAGGCCTTTGCGCTCCAGAACGTGGGCACAAACAACGTCGTAAATCTCCAGATAGCGCCCCCCGAAACCCCACTGGGAAAACAGGGCCCTGATGTGCGGCGGTCGTGGGTCCTGCACAAACAGCGGATGGCCAAAGCCAAACAACAGGTTGCCCGGCTGATCCAGCGCGTGGTCGACCGCTTGCCGTATGTCAGCAGGGCTGGCTTGCGCACTGATGGTCTTGAGCCAGGTCATCGCTTCTTCTGCTGCGCCGACATGGTTCGGTCCGCTGGCCATGAAACCGGCCGCCACGGCCTGGGCAAGGGTGACACCGGTGCCGATGGCGGTACGGGGTACCAGCACCGTCGGCGTGATGTAGCCGAAACCGGCGTGCCAGGCCACCAGCAGGGCGTCAACGACACGAATGGCTAATGGATCGATATCGGTCGCGCCCATTGCCGTCAATACGACCTCGGCGTGATGCGTCGATGCTGCGCCGGGGGCGCTATAACCGAGCGCCGTTTGCAGAAAGTGCGGCGTTGAAGCAACGCTGACCAGGCCCTCGATAAAATCCTGATGCGTAGGCAAGTCGCGAACGGTGGCTTCGATCAGGACAATATGTTCCAGCGCTGCCAGATCACCGAGAAGGCCGCAGGCGGCGGCCTGAACGATGCCGGCACCGCTGTCGGCCACGGCTTCGATGCCACGTCGATAGGCAGGCTCCGCCGACAGGTGGCTGGCAATGCGTACCAGAAGGGCGTCAACGGCCTGGCTCTCAGCAGGGGTCGGCAGGCTGCCAAACCACGCCAGCCATAGCGCTGTGGGGAAGTCGACAATGCCGATCAGGTCATTGAGGTTGCGACCCCTGACCCACAGCCCTTCATTAGGCTCAATCGTGGCGCCGTCGATATTGGTACCGCGATACAGGGTGCGTGGTCCGCCAAACAGGCTCTGCGGCGGTGTGGGTATCAGCGTGTCGGCCTGTGCCAACTCATCAAGCGCAATGCCGCAGTGGGCGACCAGCAGGTTTTCTATTGTGTGTGCGTGTTGCGTGACCGTCGGCAGGATATTGGCGAAAAAATAATGGGCGGTTTTGACCTTGCCACGGTAAAAAGCGGCTTCTTCGGCACTCAGTGGCTCGCGCAACTGACGCTCGGCCAGGCAGGCCGATTCAAGCAAGACCCAGGCGCTGGCGGTGAGACCGAGCATTTCCAGGAAGCGGGTATAGAACTGGCTGGTTTCGTGTGTGCGGCCTTCACGCACGTGCTCATTGATACGTGTCAGTGCCTGCTCCACGGCAACCATGGCGTTTTCCAGCGCCGGGAATTGGTCGTGCAGCTCAGAACCGACACCCGTTGTGTTGTTCAAGAAGGCATCCAGCTCTTCGCGCAGAAACTTGATCAGGCGTGAGTTCCTGCCAAAACCGAGCTTGTCGCGCACCAGATCCTGGGACTGGATGTAGTTGGTCCCTTCCCAGATCGACAGGATTTTCACGTCGCGCGCATTTTGCTCGACAGGGTAAGCATCGGTGTAGCCGATACCGCCATGCACTTGTATCGCCAGTTCGCAGATTTTCCAGGCCTGGTCCGAGACGAATGCCTTGCACACCGGCGTGAACAGCAGCACCAGCTTGCGGTATTTTTCGACCTGGGCTTCGTCCAGTACCGGCTCGGCTTCCAGGGCAAATGCCTGGGTCGATGCGCCGGTCAACTTACCGAGCAGGCCACGGCAACCTTCTACCCGGGCCTTCATTTCCAGCAGCATACGCTGCACGTCTGCGTGTTCGATGATGGCCACAGGCGGGGCGCTGGCATCGGAGGTGCGACTGATTGCACGGCCCTGGAACCGTTTGCCGGCGAAATCGACTGAATGCAGATAAGCGCTGGAAGCCAGGCCCAAGCCGATAATTGCCGTGCTCATACGGGCCTGGTTCATCAAGGGCACCAGTTGCAGCAATCCGGCATTCTTGCGGTCGCCCAGCAGTACGGCGCGGGTGGTGCCGGTTCGACCAAACACCAGTTGGGTATTGGCGCAGCCCTTCAATCCCATCTTGCGCAGCAATGAAGTGCACTCGACATGGTTGTCTTCCAGCTCGCCCGTTTCGGGATTAGGCCAGAAGCGCGGCACCAGCAGGCAGGACAGCGAGTAGGAGGTCGAGGTCGTGGTATTGATGCGGCCCAGGACAAAGTAAACGGTGTTTTCGGTCAGCGTATGCATGCCCGCCGAGATGTAGACCTTTTCGCCGCTGACGGCGTATTCGCCGTTTTCAAGGGGTTTTGCGACAGTGGTGACCGCTGTCAGGTCGCTGCCGGCCTGCTGCTCGGTGGCGCAGAAACACGCGTCCCAGTCGTAGCGCTGAAGCTTGCGCAGGTACGTTGCCTTTTGCGCTGCGGTAGCGTGCAGCTTCAACAGCTTGATGGCCGGAAAATTGAAGCCGCCGTAGGTCATGAACGCCGGATTGGCGCCCATGAACATTTCCTGGATGGTTTGCCGGATCAGGGGTGGCAAGGCCGGTTGCTGGGATTCGCTGTCGATGCCCAGCACCTGAATCCACTCTTCCTTATAGCGCTGCCAAAGTCCGTGGAACTCTTTGGGGATTTCGACCTTGCCGTTTTCCAGCAAGTGGCATTCCTGTCGGTCGGAGGCTTGATAGGCCTTGCCTAACTCATAAGCGAACGCCCTGGCGCGCTCCAGCAAGGCATCGTAGTAGGTACGATTTTTGTCGTTGAACGGCGCCCGTGTGAGAAAATTCTGGTCGGTTTTATGCAGTTCCCACAAAAAAAAGCGAAGCTCACGCAGGCTGACTTTATAAGCAGACATAGGTTTTCCTGATTAATAAGCGGTGTGTATCTGGGTTCAGGCGCCAGCCTGGATCTCGGCCACAATGGCGCCAGCGGTGCCGCACAACGCCGCATCCCAAAGCAGGGCGGTGGCTGTTTTACCCTGAGGCAGGGTGGCGCGCAGGCGCATAAGCGACAGCAAGGGGGCCGCGCTCGAGTGGTGCGCGCGGGCACCGAGTTCGAAATGTCGCTCTTGTGCAATGCCCAGTTCGCGACTGACGCCCAAGGAGAAGCTGTCGCTGAATCCGGCCGGTAATACCCAATCGATATCACTGGCTTTCAGGCCGGAACGTTCGATTGCCGTTTGCGCTGCGCTCACCGCCATCGGATGCAGGCGCTCAGCCAGAGCGGCAGGGGTCAGCCCCCAGGGGTTGTCAATGGCCGCGCCATAGTGCACCGCCGAGGCGCGTATCGCCCCCCAGCCAGGCGTCGTCTGAGCGTCGCCATCGAGCAAGATGGCGGCTGCGCCGTCGCCGTACACAACCAGATCCCCCCAGGCGCGAAAGAAGGGGTAGAGCCACTTATCGGACGCCACCAGCAGCACCTTGCCGCCGAGACTGACCAGCGCTTCGATCATGGTCAGTGCGTTGAACACGCCGGCAGTGCCCGATTGGCCGATGGCGAACGGCAACGCGTTGGGCAAGCCCAGTGCATGCTGGATACGGCCTGCGACCGACTCATTAATGCGTTGGTTAAGGGCGCTATTGGTCACCACAATGTGGGTCACCTGTGCCAGCGTTTCTGCCGGAACCTGTTGACGCAATCGCGTGACCGCTTCCAGTGCCAGGTCGGCGCAGCTTTGCAAGGGTGGCGCTACCGGCAGGGCGATGCTCGCCGTGGGAAGCAGTCGACGCTCTTCTTCGGCGTCGATCCTGCCTTTGCCACGAGGCATGGAAAAGACCGCCGACTTGTACAACAGATGGCCATAGCCGATGTTTTTTTCCTGAGCTTGTACCGCCCGGAACGGGGTCGTATCGGGGACGTGAGAAGCGATAGCGCGGATTCGAAGCATGAGGCTATTCCGTGACCGTAAGTGAGGTGGAGAAAAACTCGGAAAACTGCTGCTTCAGCTGCTTTCGGTCGATCTTGCCGTTCGGATTGCGCGGTAAAGGCGAGTCATGGAAGGACACATGCAACGGCACCATATAGGTCGGCAGTTTGTCCCGGCACAGCTTGATCAGTGCCTGGGCGCTGGTTTGTATCTGCGGATGGGCGAACAGGCTGATGATGATGGCTTCGCCCTGTTGCGGATGCGGTACACCAAACGCTGCCGCCTCGGTCACGTCATCCACGGCAAAGAGGATTTCTTCGACTTCGGTGGGGCTGACGCGATAACCGGAGGTCTTGATCATGTCGTCGCTACGGGCAACGAAATACAGATAATCGTCGCTGTCGCGGTAGACGATATCGCCCGACCAGACCGCTGTTTCGGTACGCGAAATCTGCTGGTCCGGGTATAACCAGGGACGAAAGCGTTGAGCGGTCAATTCTGGGTCATTCCAGTACCCGAGCGTGACGAACGCCCCGCGGTGCACCAATTCACCGTGCTCTCCAGCGGCACATTCGCTGCCGTCCTGACGCATCACGCGAATATCAGCATTGGGGACCGCCTTGCCGATGGAGTCGGGCCGTGTGACGGCCGCTTCCGGCGCCAGGTAAGTCGAGCGGAAAGCCTCGGTCAAGCCGTACATCAGGTACGGCAGCGCATTGGGAAATGCGGTTTTGAGTTTTTCCAGCAAAGGCGGTGGCATATGCCCGCCGGTATTGGCGAAGCAGCGAATGCGAGCGCCGGCAGGCTGCGGCCATTGCACTGACGCCAGTTGCATCCACAGTGGCGGTACGCCGGTAATCACGGTGACGCCATGGGCTTCACAAAACGTCGGGACTTCACCCGCTTGCAGGAAATCCAGCGGGGCGTAGCAGGCACCGCTGACCAGCGCCGTGGTCAACTGACTGAACCCGGCATCGAAGCTCAGCGGCAATACGCCCAGGATGACGTCATCGGCCCGCAAGCGCAGATAGTGAGCGACGCTATAGGCGCCAGACACCAGGTTACGTTGCGACAGCACCACGCCTTTGGGCCGTCCCGTAGAGCCGGAGGTGTACAAAATGGCCGCAGGATCACTGTCTGTGACGGCGGCGTATGCGTTGAAAAACGCCGCATCGGTCAGCGTGTTCAGGGTCTCGGACTGTAGTTTTTCCAGTTGCCAGGTATCGAGTTCGATGTCATTCAACGCCGCCTCGATGCGTCTTAGGCGTGCCCCCGTACTGATGAGCAAGCGTGCACCGCTGTCCAGCAGGATATGGCGTACCTGTTGCTCTTTGAGCTGAGGATTGATGGGCACCAGGATCGCACCCCGGGCATTGATTGCCAGGAACATGACGACGGTTTCGTACTGCTTGCCCGTATAGACAGCGACGCGTTCGCCCGCTTGCACGCCGCTATCGGCCAGCCTCTTTGCCGCCAGGCGCACGTCCTCCAGCAATTGGGAATAAGTCGCCATCTTTGCGCCTTGCGCGAACGCACGGCGGTCGCCATGGTGTTGGGCGCTGTCTTTCAACAGGTCGTACAAACTGATGTGGGCGGTCATGGTGACGTCCCTAGGATTGGTGGATATAGGTGTGTGCCGGGCTCTGCGAGAGGAAAGCGCTGACGCTGTACGTCTGGTTGTAGGCGCCGCAGTTGTCGAAGATCACCAGATCGCCCACGCTCGGCGGGGCCGACAGTTCATGACTCCAGCCGATCACGTCGGCGCGGCTGCAGGTGCTGCCCACGAACTGGATCGGCAACGGGGGCGCGTCCCCCGGTGCCTGTTGACGCCGCAGCAGGCGCGGCTGCGCGTAGTTCTTCAACATGGCCTCAGTTTTGGCCAGCAGGAAGTTGTGGCTCAGGCCACCGTCGCAGACGGCAACGTAGCGCTCACCCAAGGCTTTGACTGAACGTACGCGGGTCACGAAAGTGCCTGCGCCAGCGAAGACCCCGCGCCCGGACTCGTGGACGACCTTGAAGTCTTTTTGCAGCGGCGCAATGCGCTGGCGATAAGCGTCAAACGTCTGTGCCTGGCTAGGGAAGTGCTCGGAGAAACCGCCACCGACGTTAAGAAACTCAACCGGCATGCCGGTGAGGCGTGCTACTTGTGGCGCGAATGCAGCGAGCGCATGGGCAAGGGCGGCGGCATCGGCACCCTTGTCATCGATGTGAAAGCTATTGGAGCCCGCAAACGTATGGAGGCCGATGATTGGCACGTTGGCCTGGGCCAATGCAACCGTCGTCAGCAAGGCGTCTTGGCGACTCATGCCGAAGTGGTCCGCCGGGTGTTTGCCCGAGCTGACCAGTTGGCCCGCGTTCAAGCGCAAAATCGTTTGCGGCGCGGTCTGTTTGCCGATGACGCGAATCAGTCTCTGCGCCTGCTCCAGGCTGTCGATGATGAACGTGCAGCGTGAGGCCAGGGCCGCGCGCATGAAATCTTCATCCATTGACGGATTGTTCACGTATTTGGGGGTGTTGATGCGACCCGCCACAATATCGAGTTCGCCCAGGCTGGCCAGCTCCACACCGTCGATGAAGGCATGGCCGCAGCGGATCAACAAATCCAGGTTTGGATTAGCCTTGAGCGACACAATCAACGGTGTACCCAGACGCTCGCGTAAATCAGCGTAACGCGCCTGTACGACAGTGGGGTCCAGTACGTAGCAAGGCGTTTTCAGATTCAGCAGCCATTGGTCGGTCGTTGCGTCGTCGCTTCTGACAGGCGCGCAGGCGGTGGTCATGGTCATGTCAATTCACCGGATGAAGGGTCAATGCCGAAAATGAACCGTTGTCCGATTCCGTTATGTTCATCAGGTGCGCCCCGGCATCGACCTTGCTCAAGCCAATATCGGCCAGGTTGATCGCCAGGTCCGAGCCAAAGGAGTGGCCTTTGTTCAGAATGTTGTCGGAGTAGAGCGTGGAGGAGGGAATGGCCATGGCGCCACAGAAGGCTTTCCAGCCAGAGTGGTTGGAGTTGTAAGGCAAAATGCATGAGAAATCGCTAAGCGCCATGCCACAGTCGGCCACGGCTTCCTTCATGACTTTGCGGGTGTAGTGCCACTCCAGATTGAACATTTCCTTTTTCACCGCGTTGTTGGTCACGGAGCCCAGATACCAGCTGCCGTAATTGCGTACGGCCGTTGCACCGACCCGGTTACGCCGGCTGTTACGGGTCACCAGCAAGCACCCTGCGCCATCACTTAAGATGCTTGCCTGCAACACCCGGAAACGCTCGATAAAGACGCGGTCGGACGACACGATCAGCACCGAGTGCAATTGGCTATGGACATTCATCAAGGCCTTGGCCATCTGAATGGCGACGCTGATCGACGAGCAATTGAGCTGTGCGATCGAGCCGGCCCAGACAGGCTTTATGCCGAATGCCGTGGCCACTTCCATGGGCAGGCTGCGTGACGCCGGCGGTACGCTGAATAGCCCGGTATGAACATGGATGACCGCACCGATGTCGCTGCCCTTGAAGCCTTGCTCCTCTTGCAGGCGAGCGACAGCGCGCTTGGCCAGCTCGACCTCGTCGATGTCCGGTGATACATGGAAATAACGGCAACCCGCATTGCGGATCATGTCAAAGCGCTCGGCGGGCAACTTATGGTGCTGAGCCCAGTCATTGAGGTCCTGGCGTTCGCCGGGTAACTCGTAAGCGGCGGCTTCAATACCGATCGTGAAGGGGGCGGGGCTGTTTGTTGCCGCAGTAGTTGGGGGCGTCATGACTGTATTCCTGTTAAGCCGGCATTGGCATGGCGGCGTAGTCCAGCACTCTGAGCTTTTCAAAGGCATCGCTTACACGGGGCGTCAGCAAACCCATTTCGCGGATGGTCGGCACCAGCCGCCGGAAAATGGAACGGCGCATGGAGTTGGCCACTTCAGAACTCCTGACCAGGTGGCTGCACTCTTTTTTGGATAAGCCCATCGGCTCCCATATGTCGTCGGCGCACAGGTGTTCGTACAAGGTGTAAGCACCTTCAACCACAAACTCTTCGCGCTCCTTGCGTTCAGTTCCGCTCATTTCCTTGTACACATTGCCCAGCGTGATGCGGCCAATGGCGAAATGGCGCGCCTCATCGCGCTGAATGCGCGTCATCAGGTCTTTGATAAAAGGGTCTTTGGTGTAGGCGACCATGCTTTGAAACAGTGACAGCGCAATGCCCTCCACCAGCACTTGCATGCCGAGGTTGGTCATATCGAGTTTGCTGGTGGTAATGGTGTCTTCCAGCAGGCCTTTGAGCGCCTTGCTCATGGGGTAGCTGATGGGCAGCTTGTTATTCACCAGGCGCCCGAATGCTTCAATATGACGGGCTTCATCGATGATTTGCCCGGCAGCACAGAGGCGAGCCGAGAGGCTTTCTTCTGCCACCGCCAGTTTCGATGCGCAAATCAGGGCAGCCTGTTCACCGTGCAGTACCTGTGACAGGGTCCAGCCTTGCGAGTGATGGCGAATTTCGGCGCGGTTTTTTTCATTCATTTTGTTCCAGACGTCGGTGCCGTAGATCAGCAGTGTGCCGTCCGGCATGCCCAGTGGATTGTCCGGGTTGAGCTCGTAGCTCCAATCGATGTCGGTATTGACATCCCACTGGTTGGCCTTGGTTTTCTGATACAGCGCATTCAAGCTGTCATTGCTGAAATCGTAGGTCTGAGACATGTAAGCCTCGACCGAGAAATTCCACTTGATCGGCTCGCCATCATCCAATGTCGGTTTGTGCTCTGTTTGCATGATCACACCTGTACGTGCGTGCATTTCGGTTGAGAGGTGGTGAACGGCTCATGCACAGGAGATGTGTGCACCTGTGCCGCGAAGTAGTCCAGGTCGGGTAAGAACCACTCGGTGATGGCTGGCGTTTGCGCGGTATTCCAGGCTGCGATGTGCAGGAGGTTATCGCCGCCGTCCCACAGGTCGCGGCGAATCTGTTCGGCGCTGATCCAGACCACCGGCGTCTGTAGCTGGCGCGCCCAGAACAAGGCTTCGTTCCATAAATGGGCGCCCATCGTCACGCGTGGATCGAGCAGGTTTTTTGGCAACGCAAGGTCGATGGAAGGCATGCGTACCTGCGCCAGGAGAAGCGTCTGCTCACCGCAGCTGTCCCAAATGTACTGGGCCAGCGTGGACAGCAGGGTGTAGTACTGCTGGTTGTTGACCAGCACAGGCGCGGGATTGTCGTGTGCGTACACACTTCGGCGTGCATAGTCTTGCGTTTCGAGCAGTGGCAGGTTGCGAGCCGAACAAGGGATCGCCAGGTTGTAATCGGGGTTACGCTGCAACAGCAGGGAACAGGTTTGCGCGCTCTTCACATTTCACCTTCCAATGCATAGTGCAGATCAGGCGCGAGGGTTATCTGGGCAATCGAAAAATAGCCGTTCATTGCCAGCGAAGAAACGATGCAATCGCTACCCGTGTGCGCGGAACCCGCACCCAGCTCCCCCAATAGCGAAAGCCAGGGGTCGCTGCCGAATGAATGGCCAAATCGTTGATAATGGTCGGCGTGCACAGACGAAGTGTCGAAGCACTTGAACAGCGCGCGGCGCGACATCTCTGGAAAAAACGGTACTGCAATGCCTAGACCTGGCCGGCTTTCGGTGAAACTGCGCAGGTTTCGTCCTAATTGCAGTAGCGCATTAGCCTGGCTTGAAGTGCCGATGACCAGCATGATTTTGGCCTCTGGAATCACGTCAATCACTAACGTGCAGATGCCAAAACCGGAATTCCCCCAGCGGTTGTTGCCTAACCAGTAAGTAAAATTGTGGATATCGGTATCGACAATCTGCAGTAACAGCCTGCGACGACCGCTGAACTGAGCCTTCCCCTGGATATATCGCAGGATGAAACCCCAGCCCGTGCATTCATAGGCGTTGGTGACCCAGTCAGGACGGCGCCCATACTGGGTGGCTATCGCCTCCTGGAAATAGCCTGCATGTGGCGAACCGTCTGCCAAAAACTGTGACAGCACAGTAGAGCTCACCACGTAATCGTCGATAGGGCCTGCGTCGCTTGCATAGCGGCAAGCCTCATCGCCTACCCGCTGCCCCAATGCCAACGCTGCATCCTCCAGGCTGACCTGGTGCGATACAAAGGGCGTTTCTGTGCGTCGGTAAGCTAGCGTATGGACCCTGAAAGCCGGAGCGGTGCCAAGCGACTGCGTTGATGCAAAGGGCTGCGAGTTCGACATGTTGAGCTTCTGGTATGAGGGTGGCTGGCGATCAGGCGACTTGTTGCTGCTGCAACTGCGAGTCGATTTGCTCCAGAGTGGTGTACTGCGTGATGTTCAGTTGCTCAGGATCAATCGATCCGTAGAGCTGTTCGCAATAGACGATCAGCTCAACCACATTGAGTGAATCGATACCCAGTTCGCCCAAACCGACATGGGTATCGACGGATTCGATATTGAGAATCTTGGCGGCTTCTTTCTTCAGAAGTTCCAGCGTGTTGAGGGTTTCAGTCGTCATTGGTGCATCTCCTGGGGTTAAAGCGGATTAAAGTGAGTCGGATACGGGCTTGGCTACGCGCATGCTTGCGCGCAATTCGTGATAACAGCGGTAAGAGCTGCCTTCCATTTTGGTAAACGCCAACAGGTCACGCTGGTCGAGAAAACTCGGTACGGCAGAGCGGCTGACCAGATGCAAAAGCAGTTCATTGGAGGCGAATTTCAGTGCCAGCACGCGGTGCACGTCTTCGCTCTCATAGCGGTCGGACAGCGTCTTGGTACGGGCGGCGGCAGCGATGAAGTCGCGTGACGCGCGTTCGTCGGGTGTCAGTTCGAGGCGGCCCTGACTTGCCAGCCAGTCAACATGGGCCATCAGTGCGCGCACCAGGAAAGGCCGTACCGTCGTCAGGTATTTATTGAGTACCGCAGGGCCGCCCACTTTCAGACGATCTTCCTGGGAAACCTGCACCGTGCCCTTGACGTTCCCCAACTGCACAACATCGCCGAGAAAGGGCTCGCCGCAGAGGGTTCGTTTGAGGGTCTTGTATTGCTCGGGCCAGACCAGGAAGGCTGAAGGGAAAAACGAGCCCGGCGTGCGGGCGGCAACGATTGCCATGCCATCAAGGTTGGCGTACATGCCCCATACCTTGTCGATATGCAGCTTGAAACCATCCCCTTCCGGCTGGGCGACAGTGCGCCAGCTAGTGAGGGTAGGGCCGCCGGCATCACTCATCAGAAAACGCAGGGCGCTGCCGGCATCAATGCTGGCGCGCGCCCGTTCGTATTGATCCGGCGTCAGGAACAGCGAAAACAAATGGGCGAAGTTCTGCATGAACGATCGGTAGTGCAACGCCAGACCGTCTTGCCGAATGCGCTCCAGAATATGTTCCAAGTCATGGCTCGGCTGCGACAGGGCCACCGAGGGGCGGTTTAATTGCTCGGCAGGCTCATAGTCTTGCGGTGTCTGCGAAATCAACATATCTGAATCCATCAGTCGCACTGAAGCGCGCGAAATAATATGGATCAAGTGAGCAGGCAGTTCGCCGTATGTCGATAAGCGATGAAGAACCGGTTGTGCACACACATTCAATAATGAATGGCGTGACGAAGCCGTATCCCCACCTTGCGTCAAAGTGTGCATAGTGTGTGATCCAGTATTTGAAAGTTGCAGTGCTTCAGTGTGTCGATGTTATTGGCGTGGTTGTAGATTAACTAACAAGCTGTTCGCGATCGGCCTTGTCTTTGTTGTCCAGTACGGTTTGCAGATAAATAGTTCGGCATTCCAGGCGCTTGAGTTTGTTGCTGGTCGTACGTGGCAAACTTCCGGGTAGCACGAATGTAATGGCGTGGGCACCAAATCCGAACTTCTCACGCAATTGGTTTTGAAGTTGGGTGCGCAGTTCGATAGGGTTATGCTTCGTTTCAAGCTCGATCAGAATCGCCAGGCTCTCGGTTCTCTGTGTCTCGTCGTAGATACCGAAGGCCGCTATTGCATTACCCCCGCTGGCCAATAAAGGGTGTGAGGCTATGACGTCTTCAATTTCATGGGGGAAATAATTACTGCCGCGGATAATGATGAGTTCTTTCTTGCGGCCGAGTACAAACAAGTGCTCATCCACTCGATAACCTATATCCCCGGTCGCAAACCAGTCGCCGCTCTGGTAGTGCTCGGTCTGGCCTTCGGCGGGTAAATAGCCGGACATGACCGAAGAACCACGTATGAAAATTTCGCCCACTTCGCGGTCCTTGGCGTCGGAACTGTCCAAAGCCCTTACCGCCACTTGCATCCCGTCAATCGGCCGGCCCATCGACAGTACGGTTTCTACCCGCCGACTGTTATCGTCGGCGCGGCGTGCCTGCCAATGATCGATTACCG
Source organism: Pseudomonas sp. FSL R10-1339 (assembly GCF_009600545.1). Taxonomy (NCBI): domain Bacteria; kingdom Pseudomonadati; phylum Pseudomonadota; class Gammaproteobacteria; order Pseudomonadales; family Pseudomonadaceae; genus Pseudomonas; species Pseudomonas sp. FSL R10-1339. Next base: position 65,353 of record NZ_WIVQ01000012.1, read on the forward strand.
CGCCGGAGTCGATACGGTCAGGAATCACGTAGGAGAGCGCCTGCTTGTCGTAATCAAAGGTCGTGTTATGCATGGTCACTGCCAGCGTCGATTCCGCCATGCCGTAGCAGGGTTGCAGCGCAGAACGTGAAAGGCCGTGGGGCGAGAATGTCTGTGCAAACTCCCTCAGGCAGGCTTCATCGACCCTTTCGGCGCCGACAAAGATATTGCGCAACTTGCTCAGATCCACCTCTTTCATTGACGCTTCGCGGTAACGGCGAATGCAATACTGCAGGGCGAAAGTCGGCGCCGCCGTGGTGGTTGCGCCAAAGCTGGACATGCGCTTGAGCCAGCCAAGCGGGTTGCGAATAAAACTGGCCGGCTGCATCAATAGCAGCGGTGCCTGGTAATACAGGTTCGACAGTAGCGTCACCAGGCCCATGTCGTGATGCAGCGGCAGCCAGGACGCAGAGGCGTCGCCGCGTTCGACACTGTAGCCAACAACACCGCCGATACCGCGCACATTGGCGATGACATTGCGATGGCTCAGGATGGCGGCCTTGGGGCGACCGGTCGAGCCCGAGGTCAGTTGCACATGATGGCCGCTGTCAGCCTGGCAGCGTTCCACGCGCACTGGAAACCCTGCGCTGGCAGCGAGGCTCACCTCTGCGCTCGTGACCACGCGTACAGGCAGGTTGGAAAGCAAGCGCTGGAGTGCCGGTGTATTGCTTTCGGATGCGATCAGCAGGCGCGGTGCAAACAACTGACAGGCCACATATATCTGATTGCGCGGTGAGTCTGCCATCAATCTTCCAGGCAGCGCGACGGTGCAAGGCAAGGCGCCAATCAACACGCATCCAGTCAGCAGTAACAAGTGATCGATCGATGCCGGCAGGGCAAGAATAACCAGGTCATTACGAACAACCCCCAGTTCAGTCAGGGCTGAAGAGACCGCCAATGCTTGTTGTGCCAACGCTGCATAGGAAATGCTTTTTTCTTCCCCGTTCTCTTCTATAACAGTAATTTGCCGCAGTGCACTTTGCTGTGGATTATCCAAGGCAGACAAAATAGCATCGATCATTGTTTCCAATTTCCGATCTCCGGGAAGTCAATCAAACAAGTCTGTCAAATAGTACAAATTCAATACAACGCTCTAGTGAGCATACAAACCTGTAGTGCCCGGTCTGGCGGACTTTATGGGATGGAACAGTGTTTGTAAATCGCTCGGGTGAAAGTTTCATAATCTTTCATGTTCGTTTGTAGTCGGCGCTATTGCCCGGTTCTAAAGCAAGTTTATAGTTGTTTAAGTGTCTAAACACTTGTTACTCGGCGTCGGATGTTTTGTATTTAAGTCGTGCGCGCAGTCGTTTACTTTTGTAGTACGTGTCGACTCTTTAGTTGTGGGCGCGTCTCGAATAAGTCGTTGGTAATGCGGGGTAAACGTGGTCTTCAAGATCACGTATTTCGGCGCTTCCGGCGTATTCTTATACCGGGCGTACTTGTCGTCCAATGAGTACTTTCTCTCCCGGTTTGGTGTTTGCTGCAGTTACGATGCCTGATCTTCGGGTTACACATTTTGTCTAGTGGTGTATTGAATGGCGGCAGTTTCAGGCAAGCCTCAACCGATTATTTCCCGCGCCTGACGTGTCATTGACTACGCTGTACCTGATCGAAATTACAGACGCGCCCTGTCTCGAACCTAATCCCTTCGATACGGTTGGCCTATCAAGGATGTGCAGGAGGCCCCCGGGTTTGTACAAATTCAAAACAGCGTTTCTGCTTCTTGTCCTGTTGTGCTCGGGCAATGGCATGCTTTTGGCCGCCCCTACACTAGCCTCTGTGATCAAGGCCGAGGAATCCGATGGCAAGCCTCCCGTGCTGGTGGATGGCGGGCTGCTGGGTGCCTTGGGTGCGGGGATGGACGAGGTTCAAGGTCAGCTCGGCCTGAGTATGCAGTTGCTGGACGCCTGGCGTTTACGCACCGAGCGGGCGGCAGGTGAAGTAGGACAACTGGTCGAGCAGGCATCCACACATCCTTCATGGAGTGGTGTAGGCGACTTTTTCTTGCTGACGGTTATCTGGTCCGGCGTTTTTTTCGGGTTGATGCTCGCAGGAAGATTGCTGGCGCGTTATTTGTGTACCACGCGTTCGATGGTTGACCGGCCACGCATCCAGACGCTGGTGGGTTATGTGGTGCCCTACATGTTGCCTGCGCTGGTCTCGTTGATGCTGGCCCTGTACGCCAGCCGCATGCTGCAAGACACCTTGGGTCGCTCGTTCGGCCTGACCCTGACCTATGCCGGCAGCGCCGGGGTGTTCTGTGTGGCGCTGGTGCTGTCACTGAGTACCTTGTTTGAAACGGGCCACAAGCGCCGCGCGGTGCAGATTATTCGTCAGTACTCGAAACGTGCGCTGTTCTTGATCGGCTTTTTTTCGGCACTGAGCGACGCAATGAGCAGCCCGCAAATTGCGCGGCAAATCGGCGGCAATATCGCCAGTTGTCTATCGGTATTCGCCGGCCTGCTGGCGTGCGCCATTCTGGGCTGGCTGGTGGTACGGCTGCGGCGGCCCGTGGCTCACCTGATCCGCAATCGGGCCCTGGCACAACGGCTCGGGCAGCCAGCCTTGCAAGAGTCGTTGCGCATTTTTTCGGTACTCTGGTACTGGCCCGTGCTGCTGATGTTGCTGGTGAGCGCGCGCAATTTACTGGGCGTGGGTGAGGGCAGTGAACGTGCCTTGCGCAGTGCATTGCTGACATCGGGCCTGCTGATCGGCACGGTATTTCTGAGCACGATTCTGCACCATTCGTTTCGGGCGCGAACCCAGCATACAGGGGCCTATAAAGAGCGTTTTATCGGTGTGGTTTACGCATTGCTGCGCATTGCCCTGGCCGTGACCTTTATTGAGTTGCTGGCGAAGATCTGGGGTTTCTCGCTGTTGGCCTTCGCTTCCGACAGCAATACCGGCAAGGTCATCAGTGATTCCCTGGGCCATATCCTGTTGATCCTTCTGGTGACCTGGTTGACCTGGGTGGTGCTCGACACGGCCATTCAACAAGCGCTGGAACCGGCCACCAACCGGCGCGGGAGCCATGAGCCCAGTACGCGAATCAAGACCATCCTGCCGCTGGCGCGCAATGCTATCAAAGTGATTCTGGTGGTGATCTGTACCATCACCACCATGGCCAATCTGGGGGTGAACGTCGCGCCCTTCCTGGCTGGCGCCGGGGTGATAGGCCTGGCCATCGGCTTTGGCTCCCAGCAGTTGGTGCAGGACGTGATTACCGGGCTGTTTATCATTATTGAAGACACCATCTCGGTGGGTGACTGGGTGGTGATCGACTCCGCCCATGCCGGCACCGTCGAGGGGTTGACCATACGAACCCTGCGCCTTCGCGATTCGAGAGGTTTTGTCCATTCGGTGCCTTTTGGTCAGATCAAGGCCGTCATCAACCATTCCCGGCAGTTTGCCTATGCCTTTTTTTCCGTGCAGTTCACCTATGACACCGATATGGACAAAGCGACGGCCCTGATTCGGGAAGCGGGGAGCCAGATCAGCAGCGATCCTTTGCTCAGCCTGAGCCTGCAGGGTTCGCTGACGATCTTTGGCGTCGACAGCATGAACCTCGATGGCGTGACCATAACCGCGCAGTTCCGAACCATGTCCGGGGCGCAGAACACCGTGAGCCGGGCATTCAATGACCGGCTTAAAAAGCTTGTGGATAAGTCGCCGGATGTTCACTTCGCACAGCATTATCCACAGGGGTTTCTGCTGCCCGTGCGGGAGCCGGAACAAACGCTGCCAGCGGACTCCTTGGCGCAACGGTCTACGGTATTACTGACTGATATTCCGCCCAGATCCCAATGAAGGCCTTTTAGCATGAGGCAGTTTGTCAGTGACGGGTGGGCAAGAAACCCGCAAAATGCGGCTATCTTGATTAGGGTCAGCAGCTTTCACGGCTGGTTTTCTGGTATACATCACCGTTCTAAATAGACTGAGCCTGCATACTTTATGCGAATGCGCCTTATGTTATTGGGCGGCGGAAATGCCCTCGGGCAGGCGCTGATTCGTCTGGGTGCCGAGGAAGACATCAATTTCCTAGCCCCGCGCCCGCCGCAAGACGGTTGGGACGCCGCGAGCCTCACGCAACTGCTCGATGACACCCGCCCGGATGCTGTCATCAACCTTGCGTACTACTTCGACTGGTTTCAGGCGCAGACAGTAAGCGAGTCGCGTCTTGCCGCCCAGGAGCGCGCTGTCGAGCGTCTGGCCGAGCTGTGCCAGCACCACAGCATCACCTTGTTGCAACCTTCCAGCTATCGGGTTTTCGATGGCTCGCGTGCGACGGCCTACAGCGAAAAAGACGAACCCGTCCCGCTCGGGTTACGCGGTCAGGCACTGTGGCGTATCGAACAAAGTGTGCGGGCCATTTGCCCGCAACATGTGCTGCTGCGTTTTGGCTGGTTGCTCGATGACAGCCCGGATGGCACCCTCGGGCGGTTTCTGGCCCAGGCCGAAAAACCGGGTGAGTTGTTGATGGCCGATGATCGACGGGGCAACCCGACGCCGGTGGATGATGCTGCGCGGGTGATTATCTCGGTACTCAAGCAGCTCGATTGCGCGGCGCCGCTGTGGGGCACTTACCACTACGCCGGGCACGAAGCGACAACGCCGCTGGCGCTGGGGCAGGCGATCCTGGCCGAGGCCCGTAACCTGCACGAACTGGCAATCGAAGCGCCGACACCCCAGGCGCACGCCGCGCGGCCCGACGCGGCAGAAGAACCCCAGCACGCGGTGCTGGCGTGCAAAAAAATTCTACACACCTTCGGGATCAAGCCTCGCGCCTGGCGTGCGGCGCTCCCCACTTTACTGGACAGGTTTTATCGTCATGGTTGATGCTCCCGTTTTAATCACCGGTGGTGCCGGTTTTATTGGCTCCAACCTGGTAGACGCCTTGTTGGCCAAGGGCTACTCCGTAAGAATTCTCGATGACATGTCCACAGGCAAACGCAGCAACTTGCCAATGGCCAACTCGCGGGTCGAGCTGATTGAAGGTGACGTGGCCGATGCCGCACTGGTTGCCAAAGTCATGGCCGGTTGCAGCGCAGTGGTTCACCTGGCGGCGGTTGCTTCGGTACAAGCCTCGGTAGACGACCCGGTGCGTACTCACCAAAGCAACTTCATCGGCACCCTGAATGTGTGCGAAGCCATGCGCGAAACAGGGATCAAGCGCGTTGTTTTCGCCTCCAGTGCTGCGGTCTACGGCAATAACGGCGAAGGCGAGTCGATTGTCGAAGACACGCCTAAAGCGCCATTGACACCTTATGCCGCCGACAAGTTGTCCAGCGAGTACTACCTGGATTTCTATCGTCGCCAGCACGGTCTGGAGCCGGTGATCTTTCGCTTCTTCAATATCTTTGGCCCGCGCCAGGACCCATCCTCGCCTTATTCGGGCGTGATCAGCATTTTCAGTGAGCGTGCTGAAAAGGGCCTGCCGATCACCATCTTTGGCGATGGCGAACAAACGCGCGACTTCGTGTATGTGGGTGATCTGGTCAAGATTCTGGTGCAAGCCGTCGAAACCGAGAACGCTGAAGCGGGTGCCGTGAACGTAGGCTTGAACAAGGCCACTACACTCAATCAAATGCTGGCAGCGTTGAGCGAAGTGGTCGGCGAGTTGCCACCGATCAGCCACGGTCCGGCCCGCTCGGGTGATATCCGCCATTCCCGTGCTGACAATAGCCGTTTGTTGCAACGCTTCACCCTCGGTGAAACCACACCAATGAGTGTCGGGCTGGCACGCCTGCTAGGCCGCTAAGAACCACCCGCCCACAAAAAAGGCGCCTTTCGAAGGCGCCTTTTTTATGATTGCCGGACTTAGAATTTGTAGCCCAGGCCAACCATGTATACCCATGGGTCCACGTCTACGTTGACCTTGGCACGAGTGCCTGGTGCCACGGCGTTGTTTTCCACAGTGGCGCGGGTGTCGATATCGATATAACGCGCCTGGGCGTTGATCATGATGTTGTCGGTCAGCATGTAGTCAGCACCCAGCTGCCAGGCCATGCCCCAGGAGTTTTTTGCCTTGAAGTTGTCGAACCCTTCGGCGCTGGCACGGCTGCCGACGTGTTCGTCGTAGATCCAGGTGTAGTTGATGCCGGCACCGACGTAAGGCTGGAATGCCGATTTGGTATCCAGTGGGTAGTACACAACGCTCAGGGTTGGCGGCAAGTGTTTGAGGCTACCCAGTTTGCCGTTGGCGGCTGCCAGGCCAGTACCCTTGAGTTTCACGTCATGCTCAAACGGTGTGGCTGCCAGCAATTCGATACCCACATGGTCGGTGATCATGTAAGCGAAGTTCAGACCCAGTTGCGTGTCGCTGCTCATGGTCGCCTTGCCACCCAGATCAGCACCTGCCAACGGGCCTTGATCAACCTTGACGCTGGAGCTGTCGGCTTTCGGGTTTACCGTGATAGCACCGGCACGCACGATGATGTCGCCTTCCGTGTGCGCGTGGGCAAGAGGGGCGACGACGGCGAGCGCAAGGGCGGCTGCGCTGAGCAAAGACTTGTGCATGGGAGCTCCATTTGGATATTTAAAATTTATATAACCAATGGTAATGAGCGCCCAGGCCTGTTCAGTTGACCCAGCTCAATGAAAGCGTGAAGTTGTGAAAAATTCGTTAATTGCCCAGAGCCCCTCACCCCAACCTTCTCCCGGAGGGAGAGGGAGCTGATGGGTGGCGTTGCGCAAACCTGCTTTTGCTTTTAGTCCCTTCTCCCACTGGGAGAGGGCTAGGTTGAGGGGCCTTTGGGGTTACTCCGGCAATTCATACACCACGATCCGCTGCGCATCCATCTGATACCCCGCATCCGCCAGTTCGCTAGTGCTGGCCTTGACCTGCAGCGCGCCCACGATCCAGTACGGCTGGTACAACTCGTCGAGTTTGACCCCTTCCTTGCTGGTCACGTGCACGATCTGGTTCGACGGCGGTGGCGGTACATGGATGCAGGCACCGAAGTACGGCACCAGCAAAAAGTCTGTGGTGCGCCCGTCTTCGCTGACTTCAAGGGGCACGATATACCCCGGCAGGCGAATCAACTGGCCATCCAGCGCCGGGACCACCGGCGCATTGGGCAAGTCCTGCCTGGCTGCCGGGGCGGCTTCCATATTGCCCATCTGCGAGAGGTCATGCAGGGGCGTCATGTCCGGTGCTTCAGGCGGCGCATCCGCCGGGATCATTTCCGACCAGGTCAGCTCTTTCGGTTCGGCCGCCCACAGCGGCGTCGCAACCAGCAGTAACAGTGCCAGCAGCACGCGAGACATTGCAGACCTTTTCATAAATGTAAGCTCATAAACGAATGGACAGACCATCTGCCAGCGATTGTCGGTAGGCGCGCCAGGCAGGCACGCAGCCCATCAACAGGGCCGCTGCCAGAATACCGCCGAGCAGCGTCCATTCATATTCACTTGGCCACGCCAGTGGCAAATACAACCCGTAGTTCGATTGCACATAGCCTTGCGCGACGGCAATGCACACATACAACAGACCGACACCGGCGATCACTCCGGCGAGTGCCAGAGCCAGTGCTTCGAACACCAGTAACGTGGCGATATGCCAAGGGCGGGCGCCCACGGAGCGCAAGATCGCCATCTCGCGGCGCCGCTCATTGAGGCTGGTCAAGATTGCGGTGAGCATGCCGATCAGTCCGGTCAGTACCACAAACAGCGACACCACAAACAACGCTTTTTCAGCAGTGCTCATCAAGCTCCAGAGTTCCTGCAGGGCTACGCCGGGCAAAATCGCCATCATCGGCTCACCGCGAAAATCGTTGATCTCCCGTTGCAGGGCAAAAGTCGAAATTTTGCTGTTCAGGCCCAGCATGAACGCAGTGATGGCCTGGGGGGTTAGGTCCATATTGCGGGCCTGGTCAGCGCTGATACGCCCGGCACCGTGGGCGGGCACGCCGTTATGCCAGTCGATATGGATTGCTTCCATACCGCCCAGGCTGATATGCAGCGTGCGGTCCACCGGGGTACCGGTGCGCGCGAGAATGCCAACCACGGTGAACGGTTTGTCGTCGTGCTTGACCAGGCTGATCGCCGCCACGCCATGAGCCAGCACCAGTTTGTCGCCCAGTTTGTAATGCAGGGCATCGGCGACTTCGGCACCCAGTACCACTTCGAACGGATCGCTGGCAAAAGGACGGCCGCTGGCCAGTTTCAGGTTTTGCTTGTGGCCGTACTGGTAGTGCTCGAAGTACGCCTCGCTGGTGCCCATCACCCGATAGCCGCGGTGCGAGTCGCCCAGGGACATGGGGATGGCCCATTTCACTTTCGGGTTGTTGGCGAAATGTTCAAAGCTGTCCCAACGAATATTGTTGGTGGCATTGCCGATGCGGAACACCGAATACAGCAGCAGATTGACCGAGCCCGAGCGGGCACCCACGATCAGGTCGGTGCCGCTGATGGTACTGGCGAAGCTGGCGCGGGCTTCGGTGCGGACCCGCTCCACGGCCAGCAGCAGGCACACCGACAGGGCAATGGCGAAGGCGGTCAGCAGTGCGGTAAAGCGGCGGTTGGCCAGGCTGGCCAACGCTAGACGAAACAGATACATCTCAGACCTCTACCGACAGGGCGGCGCGATTGAGTTCAGACAACGACAGGTTACGGTCGAACAGAGGGGCCAGGCTTTGATCGTGGCTGACAAACAACAGGCTGGCACCCGCTTCACGGCATTCGGCAAACAGCAGCTGGATAAAGGCTTCGCGAGTGTCCGCGTCCAGCGCTGATGTGGGCTCGTCGGCAATCACCAGTTCGGGCTGACCGATCAGTGCGCGGGCGGCGGCAACACGCTGCTGCTGGCCGATGGATAACGAGTCTGCACGTCGCTCCAGCAGGGCCGGGTCTTTAAGACCCAGATGGGCCAGCAGGGTTTGCGCGGCGTTATCCACACTGCCGTGGCGTTGCACGGCGCGGCTGGCACGCAGTTTGGAAAAGTGGCAAGGCAGTTCGACGTTCTCGCGAACCGACAAAAATGGCAGCAAATTGAATTGCTGGAAGATATAGCCCGTGTGGTCAACCCGGAAACGGTCACGGGCCCCGGAACCCAGCTCTCCCAGCTCCTGGCCGAGCAAGCGGATGCTGCCGCTGTTGGCTTTTTGCACGCCGCCAAGCAACCCCAGCAAAGTGGTTTTGCCACTGCCACTGGGGCCTTTGAGGAACAGGGTTTCACCTGCTTGCAGGCGAAACGCCGGAATATCCAGTAGCACGGGGTGCCCCGGCCAGCGGAAACTCAGGTCGCTCAGTTCGATAAGTGCTTGGGTCATTGGGGGAGGAGATCGCCTGGGAGTTGGTGGAAGTCTTTCTGTGGGAGCTGTTTAAAACTTCAGCACAGGTGCCTTGGCTGTCACTTCCACGGCTTGCTGACCGCTCGGGCCGATCAGTTGTACCTTGAATTTATGGGTGCCGGGGAATGTCTTGAAAAACTGCGCCAGATCCAGCGCTTTCAAAGCGTCCGGCGTGCTGCAGGTAAACGCATAGTGGGCTTCGATATCGCTGTGATGGTGCTCGCCCTTGGCGCTGCCTTCTTCCGGCGCCGGTTCGAACAGCGGGCTTTTCAGTTCCTGCGCTTCAGCTGTGCAACCGGCGGCCTTGGGGATGCTGAACAGCACCAGTGGGTCTTCCAGTTGTTTGCGTACCGAGCTGACTTTGGCCTTGTCAGCATCAGTGGTAGCAACGTGTTCAAAGCCCACCAGGTTCATCGACGGGCCATCCAGGTCCAGTTCCAGGGTCTGGCCGTCGAGCGCGACATTCAAGCTGCCTACGCCATGTTCATGGGGCGCCAGGCTGCTGTGTTCATGGTCGTGATCATGATCGTCGGCGGCGTGAGCCATCGCCAGCGGCAACAAGGCAAACGGCAAAGCAAGAAGCAAACGGCGCATGGGAGCACTCCAGCAGAAATGTGAAAATATTGTTATGTGATCTTATAACAACTGTTGCGAGAGTTTGCCCGTGTGCTTGGCGTTACGCAAGGCGCGTGGGAGCATGGCTGCAAGAAAATTGAGGAGCACGACGATGGTGCGCATTCGCGGAACGATAGGCGACTGGCCGGTGGATTTGACGGTGGAGCTGGATGAGAGCGACTGGATAAAGCTGGGCGCGCAACTGCACGTCAGTGAAGCGCCGATCAGCCAGCCGCCCGCAAAACCTGCGAATCAGGATGATGCCGTGTGGGAAGCCACCAAGGATTTGCTGCGCAAGGCTGGACAGATCAGCGGGCCTGAATTGCTGGGGCAGCTTGAAGCGCTGACCGGCAGCACGGGCGCAGGCAAACGCTTGTTGGTGCGCCTGCGCCATTGTGCCGAGGTGAAAGTGGTTAGCGGTGCTGATTCGCCGATTTACAGCTGGGTTGACGTGGCGTAACAAAAACTCCCGTAGCAGCTGCCGAGGGACGAGGCTGCGTTCGGCAGCTACAGGAACACTGCAACTGTGGGAGCGAGCCTGCTCGCGAAGGTCGTTCGCGAGCAGGCTCGCTCCCACAATAGGGCTTGACCTGCAACAGAGTATCTACAGATATGTATCGGGGTTTAGTACAGCGCAGCAAACAGCTTGCGGCGGTAGGTGGTGACCAGCGGGTGATCATTGCCCAGCAGGTCGAACACCTGCAGCAGGGTCTTGTGGGTGATGCCTTCGTTGTAGCTGCGGTTGCGGGTAAACAGTTTCAGTAGCCCGTCCAGTGCGCCTTCATATTGCTGGCGTGCCAGTTGCTGGATTGCCAGTTGATACGCCGCTTCGTCGTCCTGCGGGTTTTGTGCCACGCGGGTTTTCAGATCGGCCACATCCGGCAAGTCCGCCGCCTGGCGCAAGAACGTCAGTTGCGCCTTGGCGCCCGCCAGCTCGGCCTTGTGCTCGTCGCTCTTGACCGCATCCAGCACCGCTTGTGCTTCAGTCAGCTCGCCACGTTCAGCCAGGCAGCGGCCATACAGGATCAGCGCTTTGGCGTTGCTGTTGTCTTCAGTCAGGATGCTTTTGAGCAAGGCTTCAGCATCGGCAAAACGGCTTTCGGCAAACAGCGCCTGGGCTTGAACCAGCGGGTCTTCAACTGCAGCTTCAGGCATCACCACATGGGGCGCGAGCATGGCACGGATCGCTGATTCCGGCTGGGCTTCCTGGAAACCGTCGACCACCTTGCCGTCCTTGAACAGCACCACGGTGGGCAAGGTCTGAATGCCAATGCGGCCAACAATATCCTGCTCGACATCACAGTTGACCTTGGCCAGCAGCAGTTCGCCCTGATAGTCCTCGGCAATTTGCTCCAGGATCGGCAGCATCACCTTGCAGGGAGCGCACCACTCGGCCCAGAAATCCACCAGTACGGGTTGGTCGAATGAGGCCTGGACCACCAGCCTGTCGAAGTCAGTGGAGGTCACGTCGAAGCTGTAAGAAGGCGTAGGCTGATTCATTTCGTGTCTCGAAGCAGGTAAATAAGAGCAACTATAAAGGCTGGGCGCAGTGGCTGAAAGGCACAGGCTCGCGTTGTGCGTGATACAGGCTGACGTTGCGAAATTCGTGGGGCTCGGCCAGGTCGGGCAGGGTCAGGGCCTTGAGCATGGCCAGTTGCCGATAAAGCGGGTGCTTGAAGTCGCGTACGCGGGAATCGGCTACCAGGGTCTGCTGGCCGCGGGTAGGGAACCGATCCAGCAGCGGCAGGTTTTCGCGGTCGTAGAGCACATCAGCCACCAGGATCAGATCGAACCGGTCTGCCTCGGCAAAAAAGTCGCTGGAGTAGCCCAGCGCGACATCGTTGAGCTGGGCATTGGCCCTGCAGGCCGCCAGTGCCAGCGGGTCAAGGTCACAGGCCACCACTTCCAGCGCCCCGGCCCTGGCTGCTGCAATCGCTGCAACGCCCGAACCGGCACCAAAATCCAGAACGCGCTTGCCCTTGACCCACTGCGGTTGCTCGGCCAGAAAGCGTGCGAGCGCCAGCCCGCTGGCCCAGCAAAAGGCCCAGTAGGGAGGTTCGTAGAGAATGCGCCGGGTTTCATCGGGGGTGAAGGCGCGATCCATATTGTGGGCATCGATCAACCAGAGTTTGAGCGCGGTGCCGGGCAAGTCGGTCGCCACCAGCCGCGCATCACCCAGCAACTCGCTCAACGACTGCTGCAGGCCAAACGGTATATTCATGGTGCTTTGACGAAGGCCAGGGTACCCAGCGCCTGCGTGGTGGGCTGGTTGATGATCCGCGAAGGCAGATGCAGGATCAATTGCCCGGACTGGCTGGCGCGGCCGCGCAGCTCGACCCGCATCCCGGTCGGGAAGGCTTGCGGGTTGAAGCGCAGCTTGAAGGGCAGCGCCTGGCTGTTGCCGAGGATCTTGCTGCTGGCCATCAAGCCCTGGGGGCGGCCACGATCGTCAACGATCAGCATGGCCAGCTCGACCTCGGCGCCTGCCGGCACCCCGGTCAGCACTCCGCTCAACTCGCGCTGATATGACGGCAGCGGGCCAAGGTCAGCCGGGGCATCGGTTTTTGGCTGCGTCAGCACTTGGGGCTGTGCCGATTTTGGCGGCTCACTGCTACAAGCGACCAGCAAACTGGCAAGGCACAGCAAAACAAGCGTTCGTAGCGGCATACACGGCTCCAGCGGCAGGTCAGTCGGTGTATCAGATTGTGTAAAAGATAGTAGCCCGTCTGTATACCGTAAAGCCTATGGCTTGTCTTGCCAGTGGGATGCGCTAACATGGCGCTCCCCATTTTTGTTGGCTGCCACCATGCACTGTCCCTTCTGCGGTGCCAACGACACTAAAGTCATCGACTCGCGTCTGGTTGCCGAGGGCGACCAGGTGCGCCGCCGGCGTGAATGCCTGGCCTGTGGTGAACGTTTCACCACCTTTGAAACAGCTGAGTTGGTATTACCCCGCCTTATCAAGCAGGACGGCAGCCGCCAGCCGTTCGATGAAGAAAAGCTGCGCGCCGGCATGCAGCGTGCGCTGGAAAAGCGCCCGGTGAGTGTCGAGCGTCTTGAAGCCGCGCTGGCCCGGATCAAGCACAAGCTGCGCGCCACTGGCGAACGCGAAGTCAAATCGCTGGTTGTTGGTGAACTGGTCATGGGCGAGCTGCAAAAGCTCGACGAAGTGGCCTATATCCGCTTTGCCTCGGTCTATCGACGTTTCCAGGACTTGAACGAGTTCCGCGAAGAGATCGACCGTCTTGCCCGTGAGCCTTCCAAAGAATGATCCAGTCCACAGAACAATCGATTTTAGACACCCATTACATGGCGCGGGCCATCGAGCTGGCGCGCAACGGGCTGTACACCACCCACCCCAACCCCCGTGTCGGTTGCGTCATCGTACGTGACGGGCAGATCGTCGGCGAAGGCTGGCATGTGCGCACCGGCGAGCCCCATGCCGAAG
>NZ_WIVQ01000130.1:0-9192 GCF_009600545.1 Pseudomonas sp. FSL R10-1339
GGTGTCCCATGATCTGCGCACACCGCTGACCAGCATGCGCGGCAGTATCGACACCTTGCTGGCCCTGGGCGAGGCGATCCCGTTGAGCGATCGCCGCGAGTTGCTCGAAGGCACCCGCGATGAGGCCGAGCGTCTGGACCGCTACATCCAGAACCTGCTGGACATGACCCGCCTGGGCCACGGTGCGCTCAAGCTGGCGCGCGACTGGGTGTCACCTGCCGACATTGCCGGCAGCGCCTTGAACCGCTTGCGTGCGGTGCTGGCGCCCTTGCAGGTGCAGGTGGATGTTGCGGCGCAATTGCCGCTGTTGCACGTGCATGGCGCCCTGATCGAGCAGGCGCTGGTCAATGTGCTGGAAAACGCTGCGCGCTTTTCACCTCCCCATGGCCAGTTGCAATTAACGGCGGGAGCCGATGAAAGCGAATTGTGGTTTGCCGTCAGTGACCAGGGCCCGGGGATCCCCGAGGAGGACAGGGTGAAGATTTTCGATATGTTTTATACCGCCGCACGGGGCGATCGCGGCGGGCAAGGCACGGGCCTGGGGCTCGCCATCTGCCAGGGCATGGTGGGGGCCCACGGCGGGCGGGTCAGCGTCGGCGAAGGCATCGGCGGGCAGGGTACGTGCATTACCCTGTATTTGCCGTTAAGCCTTCAACCGTGCCCCGAGAATGAAGGTCTGGAAAGTGAAGACTGATATTCTTTGGCTATCCCTCTATTGCGATAACAAGTCATGAGCCAGAGCGCGACCATTTTGGTCATCGACGATGAACCGCAGATTCGCAAATTCCTGCGTATCAGCCTGGTGTCCCAGGGATACACCGTGCTGGAGGCCGCGACCGGGGCCGATGGCTTGAGCCAGGCAGCGCTCGGACGGCCCGATGTGCTGGTGCTCGACCTGGGCTTGCCGGACATGGATGGCCAACAGGTACTGCGCGAGTTTCGCGAGTGGTCAAATGCGCCGGTACTGGTGCTCTCGGTGCGCGCCAGCGAAGCGCAAAAAGTCCAGGCACTGGACGGTGGGGCCAACGATTACGTGACCAAACCCTTCGGCATCCAGGAGTTTCTGGCACGAATCAGGGCCTTGTTGCGCCAGGCGCCTGTGGGCGAAACCCGGGAGTCGGCGCTTGAACTCGGCCCCTTGACCGTCGACCTGGCGTTCCGCCGTGTGCTGCTCGATGGCGTCGAAGTGGCGCTGACCCGCAAGGAATACGCGGTGCTGGCGCTCTTGGCGCGTCATCCGGGGCGGGTCATTACCCAGCAGCAATTGCTCAAGGATATTTGGGGCCCGAGCCATGTCGAAAACAGCCATTACCTGAGAATTGTCGTTGGCCATTTGCGCCAGAAACTGGCGGATGATCCGACCCGGCCACGGTATATCGTGACCGAAGCCGGGGTCGGCTACCGGTTGTTGGACGCCTCGTCCTTTTCGTAACGGTCCAGGGTGTCTTTTGCAATCAGGCGGCCCAGGGCGATCAGCTCTTGGGCTTTGTAGAACTCGAAAAACCGGCACACCCGCTTGGGCACGTTGATCAGGATATCGGGCGGGTAACCGGCGATCTTGTATTGCGCCAGTGAAGTCTGCATGACCTCGAAGCTCTGGTTGATCAAATCCAGCAGCGAGGCCGGGCCGACGTTGTCGATGATCACCGAGCCGGTGGCTGACTTGGGCGAGCCCTCTTCAGCGGCTGGGGAGGCGGTTTGCGGCGTGTCGAGCCAGGGATTGGGCTTTGCCTGGGCCAGCGGCTCGGCCTGGGGGTTGAGCAGTTCCTGTTCGAGGTTGAGCAAGTGCTCGGCCTGTTTGTTGCGAAACGGCATGCGCGAGCCCAGCGAACTCATCAGGTTGTCAAAGCGCCCCTTGAAAGCCGCCGGGCGCTGGATCACCGGCAACTGGTAGTGGCTCTGGTGGGTGGAGTTGAGGTTGACGGCGACGATCAGGTCGCAGTGGCTGGACACCACCGGCACGATGGGCAGCGGGTTGAGCAGGCTGCCGTCCACCAGCATGCGGTTGCCCTGCATCACCGGGGTAAACAGGCTGGGGATCGCTGCCGAGGCGCGCATGGCCTGGTGCAGGCAGCCCTCCTGAAACCAGATTTCCTGCTGGTGGGTGAGGTCGGTGGCGACGGCGGTGTAGGGGATGCGCAGGTCCTCGATATTGATTTCACCGACCATATTGCGGATCTGGCCGAAGACCTTTTCACCGCGAATCGCTCCAAGCCGGAAGCTGACATCCACCAGGCGCAGCACATCGAGGTAGTCCAGGCTTTGAATCCAGTCCCGGTACATGTCCAGTTTGCCGGCGGCGTAAATCCCGCCCACCACCGCGCCCATCGAGCAACCGGCGATACAGGCGATTTCATAGCCGCGGCTTTCCAGCTCTTCAATCACGCCGATATGGGCATAGCCCCGGGCACCGCCGGAGCCCAATACCAATGCAATACGTTTTTTCATGAACCCCACCTTCGCCTGACAGTCACTCACAATGCCTTTTTGTGACCCTGAGTGACAGCTTTTGGCATGAACGCGTATCTACCAGCTAGGCTAGTGCCTTGTAGCAATGACGGGTAGGTGTTGCCGGTTTTTTTGATTTTTACGTTGTGGCACTTTTATGCAGGTTGTTCGTCTGAGATTGCACTGAACTTTAATTTCTGAGGAAAACAACATGAAAGCATGGATTTGTGTACCGCTGATCGCGCTGGCGTTGGCAGGTTGTGCGGGTACCAAGGCGTATCGCGACAGTTGTGCGACGAACCTGGATTCGGCCTGGCATGAACTGGACCTGGCCAAGGCGGAAGGCTTCGCCGGGACTGTCAGCTACTCCAAGGCCTTGTCCTTGTTGACGGCGGCCAAGACCCAGCAGCAATTTGAAGCCTTTGAGGGTTGCACCAAAAAAGCCGAGAAGGCGCGTTTCTATATTCGTGAATCCCGCGCCGGGCGTTGAAGCGCAGCGGTAAAGGGGGAGGGGGAGGATGTCTGAGCTGGTTGACCGGATAGTGGCAAACATCGTGCGTCTGGAGGTCAGGTTACTGGCCTGTCAGGCGCGTCTGGAAGCCGATACGGACCCGGAGGCCCTGCACGACCTGCGCACCACTGTGCGCCGCTTGCGCAGCCTGTTGCGGCCTTTGCGCGGGTTGCCGGGGGTTGTGCAACTTGAAATGTCTGCATCCCAGGTTGGCGTGTTGACCACCCCCCTGCGTGATCTTGAAGTGCTGGCGGCACATTTGCAGGCGCACGGCTACACGGCGCAGGCGCAACGCCGCACGCAACAGTTGGCCGGCAGTTATGCCCGGGTGGCCGACAGTGAGCAGTTGGCTCAACTGTTGATGATCCTCGAGGTGTTTCCGCGCTTTTTGCGTGCTGCCGAGCGAGAAGGCCTGCTGCGTGGTTTGCGCCAGCGGATCGCAAAGGTCCTGGAAAAACAGTGGAAAACCCTGGAAAACGCTCTCAATGACCCTGGCCATGACCGCCATCGCGTAAGGTTGCTGATCAAGCGCGTACGCTATGCCGCTGAAGCCTACCCGGAGTTGAACCAGCTGCCGCCCTTGGTGCTGGCCCGCCTCAAGGGGGCACAGCAGGCGCTGGGCGAATGGCACGATGCCTGGCAATGGTTGCTGCAGGCCGGGCAACACGCCGACTTGCAACCCTGTGTGGCGCAATGGCAGGCCACCCTTGAGCACGGCGAAAAACGCGCTGACAAGGCGTTGGTCAAATTGAGTGCGGCTTGCTTTCACTCCTGATCTTTGGCCGATACAGCACTGTGCAGAGTCAGATGGATGGGTAGTATCCCGTCATATTTATCTGTTTCGAGGTGCTTATGCAGTTTTGCGAATTGGTTGCGGCGGTGCGCAACACGCCTTTGGACGTGACCATTCCGGCCGATTGGGGCCAGGGCCGCGCCAGCTTTGGCGGCCTGTTGGTGGCTTTGCAGTACGAAGCCATGCGCGCCCATGTGCCTGTCGAGCGGGCGTTGCGCTCATTGGCAGTGAGTTTTGTCGGGCCGGTGGCCGCCGATGTACCGGTGCGTTTCGAGGTTGAGGTGCTGCGCGAAGGCAAGGCGGTCAGCCAGGTGCTGGGGCGGGTGGTACAGGACGGTCAGGTCATGACCCTGGTACAAGGCAGCTTTGGCGCTGCGCGGGAGTCAGTGGCGAACGTGGACGGCTTGCCTGCGCCTGAGATGAAGGCGCCCGAAGATTGCCCGCTGTTGCCCTATATCAAAGGGGTTACCCCGGAGTTTATGCGTCATTTGTCCATGGCCTGGGCCGTGGGCGCACTGCCGTTTAGCGGTCGTGGAACGCGGGAAATGGGCGGCTGGGTACGTTTTGATGGCGGTGTTGAGGACGAACCTCTGACAGAAACCCATTTGCTGGCGCTGGTCGATACCTGGCCGCCTGCACTGCTGCCGTTACTGAACAAGCCGACAGCAGGCAGCACGCTGACCTGGACCATCGAGTTCGTGCAGCCACTGCCTAAGGTCAGCACGTTGCAGTGGTGCAAGTACCTGGCCGTCATCGAACATGCGCGGGATGGCTACGGCCATGTGGCGGCCAACCTGTGGGGCCCAGGCGGCGAGCTGATTGCGCTCAGCCGCCAGACCGTAGCCGTGTTCGGTTGATCAGAAGGTCTGGCTGTTATCCGTTGCGCTGGTGGCCTTGTGGCCCTGGCGTTGCAGGATCAGGGCCGCAAACAGGGCAACCAGACCGATCACCGCGCTGGTGGCGTTTTCACTGAAGACGCCCGACACCAGCAACAGAAAAGCCACCACCATCATCGGCACTGCGATCAGGTTGATTGCCTGATACGCGGTGTTTTGCTGGCCGTGCGGGTTGGAGCGCCATTGCCAGGCCGGTAGATTTGGATGACGTTTGCCCATGATTGCTCTCCTTGTTCGAGGGTTCAGCCTGGGCTGAACCGGATAAACAAATCATAGATTTATGGTCACCCTGCGGCGAATCAACAATGGCTATTGGCCTTATAGCTTTAGTTGACCAATCGCCCGATTCAACTCGCCTGCCAGGGTTGCCAGTTCATTGCTGGTAGTGGCCGAGTCGACGGTCTGTTGCACGGTGTTTTCGGTGACATCGCGGATGCTCACCACTGCCCGGTTCATCTCTTCCGCGACCTGGCTTTGCTGCTCGGCGGCCACGGCAATCTGGGTGTTGCTTTCGCGCATTTGCGCCACGGCGTGCGTGATCTCGGCCAATGCCGCGCCCGCTTCCTGGGCCTGCTGCACGCAGTCGTCGGCCTTGAACGAGCTTTCCTGCATAAAATCCACGGCGTCGCGGGTGCCCGCCTGCAAGGCCGAAACCATGGCGGTGATTTCGTCCGTGGATGTCTGCACGCGTTTGGCCAGGTGCCTCACTTCATCGGCGACCACGGCAAAGCCACGACCCATTTCACCTGCGCGAGCCGCTTCGATGGCCGCGTTCAACGCCAGCAGGTTGGTCTGTTCGGCGATGCTGTGAATCACACTGACCACGCCGTTGATCTTCTGGCTGTCCTGGGCCAGTTGCTGGATCATTTCTGCAGTGGTTTGCACCCCGGTGGACAGGCTGGCGATTGACTGTTGCACGCGGCTGACCACCTGCTGGCCACTCCCCGCCAGGTTGTCTGCGGTTTGCGACAGGTCGCGGGTAGCCCCAGCGTGTTGCGCAATATGGTAGACCGTGGCCGACATTTCATTGATTGCGGTGGCGGCCTGGTCGGTCTCGCTTTGCTGGCCGAGCATGCCGTGGCGCACCTCGTCCATGCTGCTGGCCAGGCGCGCGGCCCCGGCATCCAGTTGCGCGGCGGTTTGGGCCACGGTGTTCACCACCCGCTGGTAACCGGCCTGCATGGCATTGAAGGCGCTGGCCATCTGCCCGACCTCATCGGTACACGCCAGGGGCACCCGGGCGGACAGGTCACCGGTTTTCTCCACATGCAGCATCACGTCCTTGAGGGTGTTGAGCTGGCTCAGCAGGAAGCGGATCAGCAACTGCGAAGCGCAGAGCATGGCCAGCATCAGGATCAGCACGGCGGCGGCATAGTTGGGCAGCCGCTCGACAAACACCTGAGCCAGGCTAGGTGTATGGGCCAGCACGGCGATTTTTTGTCCGTCGTCGCGGGTCAGTACCTCGGCGCCCAGCAGCAGATTGTGGCCGAACAACGGCATGGGATTGATTGAGACCCAGCCGTTGGCGTTGCCCAGTTGCGGCAGGGGTTGATCGTTGACGCTGGCGATCTGGTCGGGCGCCAGGGGCAGCAATTGGCTGGCCTCGGGCAAGGGCTGCCCGGCAGGCCAGGCACTGAGCAATTGCGCCTGGGCCCGGGCGTTGGCCTGGGCGGCGTTGCTGCGCGATTGCTGTTCCAGCTGCACGGCGTAGAGCACCAGCAGCAGTGTGGTGACAAAAGCCACCGCGTTGACAGCCCAGAATTTGTATTTGAGCGAGATGTTGCTAAGCCAGGTGCCCATGGGAGGTCTTCTCTGAATTGGCGCAAACAATATTGGCAAGGTGCCATCATTGTGCCGCTATTCAGTGACAATCTTGTTGATGTGGGTCAAAAGAGGCACTGCGTGGGAGCGGGCGTCAGTCTGTCAGTACCGGCAACCCGTAAAACGCCCGTGCACACGCGGTGGTGTGTTCGGCCAGGTCCTGCTCGCTTTCGCCACGGTGCACGGCCACTTCACGCAATACGTCGGTCAGGTAGGCCGGTTCGTTGCGACCATTTTTCGGTTTGGGCCGCAGGGTCCGCGGCAACAGGTACGGCGCATCACTTTCGAGCATCAGGCGACCGCGCGGGATATCACGTACCAGCGGGTGCAGGTGGGTACCGCGGCGCTCGTCGCAGATCCAGCCGGTAATGCCGATATGCAGGTCAAGGTCGAGGTAGCTGAACAGCGCCTTTTTCTCGCCGGTAAAGCAATGCACCACAGCAGCCGGCAAGCGGTCGCGGAAGTCGCGCAGGATTTCCAGCAAACGCTGGTTGGCATCACGCTCATGCAGAAAAACCGGCAGTTGCAGGTCAACAGCCAGCGCCAGATGTTCTTCCAGCACTTTCTCCTGCTGGGCGCGGGGCGAAAAGTCGCGGTTGAAGTCCAGCCCGCATTCACCCACCGCACACACGCCCGGTTCCTTGAGCAGGGCAAGCAACTGGCGGGCGCTGTCGCCGTTCCAGTCACTGGCCGAGTGCGGGTGAATGCCGGCCGTAGAGAACAGCCGCTGGCCGCTTTCGTCCAGCTCGCGGCACAGTTGCAAGGCCTGTTCGCTGCCTTCGACGCTGGTGCCGGTCAATACCAATTGGCACACCCCGGCCGCGTAGGCACGGTCGAGCACGGCCTGGTGTTTGCCGTCAAAGCTTGGGTTGGTCAGGTTGACGCCGATATCAATGAGTTGCATGGTTTTACCTCAGGCCACAGGCCTCGCAGCATATCAGAGCTGTAGATTTACAAGAAAAACCAAGAACTACAGACAGTTATGGTTGTCTTTGAATGCCGCAACAACGCAATGCCCGGTTGTTTAAAGGACGCATTGACTGTTTTGCGCGCTGATTCCAGCGCTTGAAAGCCTCACTTGAGGCAACCGGTTGTCGGGAAACCGACCGGGTGCTGGGCTGTATTCTTTCCGGAGAACGGATGACAAGACCGACGCTATTGATTGCGCTGTGCCTGCTGCTGTTGCCGCTACCGGCACTGGCACGCCTGACCGGACCTTTACAGGTCGGGCAGCCAAGCCAGGTCCGCGATCTGGCGCAAATCCGCAGCAGTCAGGTGTTGCGGGTGCTGGTCAATCAAAGCCGCAACAGCTCGGGCGAGGTGCAGGGGCAGGCGATTGGCGTTGAATACCATCGTCTGCGTGCGTTTGAACGCTACCTCAACAGCCATGCCCGCGATGGCCAGGAAATAACCCTCAAGATCATCCCTAAAGCCAAGGATCAACTGCTGGGCGCATTGTCCCGGGGTGAAGGCGATGTAGTTGCCCCGGGTGAGTTGATCGATTTCAAGCCCAGCCGCGCCATCAGCGCCAGTGATCCGATCGTCGACGATGTGCCCTTGTTGTTGGTGGGGGTCAAGGGCGAGCGGCGCTTTACCCGCCTTGAGCAACTGTCGGGCCGCACCGTGGCGTTGACCACCGGCAGTGCGGCGGGAGCCTCGGTCAATTTGATCAATCAAAAACTGGCCTTGCGCAAACTGCCCCCGGTGAAGATTGAGTGGGTAGATCCGACCCTGGCGGTGGAGGATGTGCTGGAGATGGTGCAGGCCGGGATTTTTCATTTGACCATCGTGGAGCGCCCGATTGCCGAGCGCTGGGCCACGCTGATGCCCAAGCTGCGTTTTGACCGCAAGGTGCTGGTCAGCGAGCCCGAGGCCATGCACTGGTATGTACGCCGTGATGCGTCGATGTTGCGGGCCAGCATCGACCGGTTTCTCGATGGCTACAAGGCCCCGGCCGATCAGGATGTGGCCTTTGAGCGGGTATACCGACGTTTGTACCGGGTGCATTACCCGTTGGCCCGGGCCGATCGCCAGCAGCTTGAAAAACTGCGCCCGGTGTTGCAAAAACATGCCCGGCAACAGGGCATGGACTGGTTGAACCTGGCAGCGCTGGCATTCAAGGAGTCTACCCTCAACCCTGAAGCCAAAGGCAGCGGCGGGGCGACAGGGCTACTCCAGATTACCCCCTCGGCCGCCCGGCGGGTGGGGGTCAACAATATTCAAAACGTCGATAGCAATGTGCAGGCCGGTGCCCGGTATCTGTCGCTGATCCGCCGCAAGTTCTTTGCCAGCCCCAAGCTCAACGAGCGTGAGCGCATGGCGTTTGTGCTGGCGGCTTACAACATGGGGCCGGAGCGGGTGCAGGGCATGCGGGCTGAAGCCAGGCGACGCGGCCTGAACCCCAATCAATGGTTCTTTCAGGTGGAACGTATTGCCATGGAGCAGGTGGGAATGGGGGCTGTCAGCTATGTTAATAGCGTGAATAAATACTATTTGGCCTTTGACCGGGAGCGGGATTCCCTGGAACCGGCAAAAGCTGAACTGGTCACACGCAAATAATCGAATAATTTGATTGTTTTGTCAGGTTTATTCGACTTTTAACATTATAAAAACTGATTAGTATGGCGAGCATTCCCCAACTGATGACCTAAGGAAACTCCGAACAAGTCTCCAAGTATGCTGAAATACAGCCTCACCACCTGCCCCGAGTGCGTCATGAGCCA
>NZ_WIVQ01000131.1:0-9025 GCF_009600545.1 Pseudomonas sp. FSL R10-1339
GAGCAGGCCCGGGTAAAGCACCGGCACACGCCGCCCCTGTGGGAGCGGGCTTGCTCGCGATACAGCCGGCGCGGTGGCTCAGTCAAACCGCGTCGACGCCATCGCCGGCAAGCCCGGCTCCCACCTTTACCGAGCACGTCTTGCGGGGGATCAAGGTTGCTATTGCATATGGATATCCGTATATTCGTATTTCCATATGTATAGACAGAGAGTCACCATGCTCAGTCCCGCCGCACTGTTCAAATGCCTGTCCGATGAAACCCGCGCCAGGGCCACCTTGCTGATCGCCCGTGAGGGCGAGCTCTGTGTATGCGAACTGGTCTGTGCCCTGGATGAAAGCCAACCGAAAGTTTCCCGCCATCTGGCCCAGCTTCGAGGCTGCGGGTTGCTGCTCGACCGCCGCCAGGGGCAGTGGGTGTATTACCGCCTCAACCCGCAACTGCCGGACTGGGTGCGCAGCGTTCTTGAAACCACCCTGCTGGCCAACACCGAGTGGCTTGCGCACGACAGTGCCCGGCTCTCTGCCATGGGCGAGCGCCCGCTCAACACCATTGCCTGCTGCTGAGACGTCCGATGCTTATCGCCTTCGCAATTTTTTTGGTCACTCTGGTTCTGGTAATCTGGCAGCCCAAAGGCCTGGGGGTGGGCTGGAGTGCCTCACTGGGTGCGGTTGTGGCACTGCTTGCGGGGGCGGTATCACTGCACGATATTGCCCAAGTGTGGGCCATTGTATGGAATGCCACGGCCACTTTTATCGCCGTGATCATCATCAGCCTGTTGCTCGACGAAGCAGGTTTCTTTCAGTGGGCGGCCCTGCATGTGGCCCGCTGGGCCAAGGGTGATGGCCGCCGCCTGTTTGTGTTTACCGTGCTGCTGGGGGCCGGTGTATCGGCACTGTTTGCCAATGACGGCGCGGCACTGATCCTGACCCCCATCGTGATCTCGATACTGCTCGCCTTGCGCTTTTCTGCCGCCTCAACCCTGGCGTTTGTCATGGCCGCAGGCTTTATTGCCGATACTGCCAGCCTGCCGCTGGTGGTGTCGAACCTGGTCAATATTGTCTCGGCCGACTACTTCGGCCTGGGTTTCAGCGCCTATGCCGCGGTCATGGTACCGGTCAACTGCGTTGCAGTCGCCGCCACGCTGCTGGTGTTGTACGGGTTTTTCCGCCGCGATATTCCACGCCACTATTGTCATGATGAGCTGCCCGAACCACGAAAGGCCATACGCGACCCGTTGACGTTTGCTGTCGGCTGGGGGGTTCTGGTCTTGCTGCTCACAGGCCTGTTTGCACTGGAACCACTGGGCATTCCAGTCAGCGCGATTGCTGCAGTGTGCGCCGCCCTGCTATTCGCTGTGGCTGCGCGCAGCCACGTCATTTCAACGCGACGGGTGTTGCGCGAAGCTCCCTGGCAGGTGGTGACGTTCTCACTGGGCATGTACCTGGTGGTGTACGGGCTGAAAAATGCCGGGCTGACCCACCACCTGACGCTGGTTCTCAATCAGTTGGCCGAGTCCGGCCTTTGGGCCGCCACCCTGGGCACCGGGGTGCTCGCCGCACTGCTGTCTTCGGTGATGAACAATATGCCCGGGGTCTTGCTCGGCGCGCTGTCAATCCAGGCCAGTGATGCCAGCGGGGTGATCCGCGAAGCGATGATCTACGCCAATGTCATCGGCTCCGACCTGGGCCCGAAAATCACCCCCATCGGCAGTCTGGCCACCCTTCTGTGGTTGCATGTGCTGGCACGCAAGGGCATTCGCATCACCTGGGGTTACTACTTCAAGGTGGGGCTGATCCTGACCCTGCCGATTCTGCTTGTCACCCTGTCTGCCCTGGCTTTGCGCCTGAGCCTTTAATACCACCGCAAAGAGCAACTACCATGCGTGTTCTGTTTATGTGTACCGCCAATAGCTGTCGCAGCATTCTGTCCGAAGCCATGTTCAACCATCTGGCGCCACCAGGGTTCCAGGCCATCAGTGCGGGCAGCTTTCCCCGGGGGCAGGTGTTGCCCCGCAGCCTGCTCACCCTGCAAGAAGCCGGTATCGGCATAGACGGCCTGAGCAGCAAGGGCAATGACGCCTACGAAGACAACCCGCCGGATCTTGTCATCACCGTCTGCGACAAGGCCGCCGCTGAGGCGTGCCCGGTGTATTTCGGCCCGGCCATCAAAGCCCACTGGGGGTTGGCAGACCCTTCAGAGGTCAAGGGTGACGAGGCGACCGTAACCGCCGCGTTCCACGCCACCCTGGCGCATATCGAAACGCGCTGCCGGGCCTTTTTCGCCCTGCCCTTTACCCGGCTTGAGCCCGCGGCACTTAAACGCGAACTCGACCGTATCAGCACCCTGTAACCGGAGCCACCATGAGCGACACACTGCCCAATCTCGACACCACATTGATTTCTGCCAAAACCGTGCAACCCGCTAGCCCGCACAAACCACGCATCCTGTTGTTATACGGTTCGACGCGGGAACGCTCGTTCAGCCGCCTGCTGGTAGAGGAAGCGGCCAGATTGCTCGAACACTTTGGCGCCCAGACTCGGATCTTCAACCCCTCGGGCCTGCCGCTGCCCGATGACGCCCCGAATGATCACCCCAAAGTCCAGGAACTGCTGGAACTGATGCAGTGGTCTGAAGGGCAAGTGTGGTGCTCGCCGGAACGGCATGGCGCGATGTCAGCTGTGTTCAAGGCGCAAATCGACTGGGTGCCTCTGGCATTGGGCGCGGTACGCCCGACTCAGGGCAAAACCCTCGCGGTGATGCAGGTGTGCGGCGGCTCCCAGTCATTTAATGTGGTCAACCAGTTACGCGTGCTGGGTCGCTGGATGCGCATGTTCACCATCCCCAACCAGTCTTCGGTGCCCAAGGCCTATCTGGAGTTTGACCAGCACAACCGCATGAAACCGTCTGCGCTGTATGACCGCGTGGTCGATGTCATGGAGGAACTGGTGAAGTTCACCGTATTGCTGCGCGATCGCCCGGACCTGGTTGACCGGTATTCCGAACGCAAGGAGTCGGCGCAAGAACTGAGCCAGCGGGTCAATCAGCGCTCAATTTGAACAGTGGCTGTTGTTGAAGAAGTCGACGCGCGCCTCGACTTCTTCAACCTGGTCATTTACAGATGCCTGAACACCGCAGCCGCGATCACCCCTGCGGCAATCGCCGGCAGCGGCTTCTTGAGCAGCAGCATCACTGCTGCGGTGGTCAGCAAGGCCAGCCGTGCGCCGTTATCGCCGTTGAGGGCCAGGGGCGCGAGCAAGGCGACCAGCACCGAGCCCGACATGGCGCTGATAAATTGCTGCACCCGGTAGTTGATGGGCACGAAGGACATCACGAAAACGCCCCCCAAACGCGTAATCAACGTGACCACAGCCATAATCAGAACAATGATGAAGGTGCCGTAACCGGCGGTATCGATGCTCATTTTTTCTTCTCCATCCACACCGCACCCAACACCCCGCCCGCCAATGCGCCGACCACCACATGGCTGTTTTCAGGCAAGTAGCGGTACGCCAACAGCGACGAGGCGCCCGCCACGCACCAGATAATCAGCATGCGCAGGTTTTTTTGCCCGCCGATTACCATCGCCAGCAGAAAACAGCCCATCACCATGTCCAGGCCCAGGCTGACCGGGTCTTCAATTGCGCTGCCGAAGTACACGCCCAGCCAACTGCCCAGCACCCAGGCCGCCCACAGGGCTATGCCACCGCCCAGGATCAGGCCGATGCCCGATTTGCCGCTGTTGAATGCCTGCATCGACATTGCCCAGTTGGCATCCGAGATCACCATCATCACTCCGTAGCGCTTGGCCGCAGGCAGCTCGCGCAGCCAGGGATACAAGGTCGCACCCATCAGCAGATGGCGGGCATTGATGGCAAACACCGTGACGATCAGGGGCACAACCGGGACCTGCGCCCCCCAGAGATCAAGGGCACCAAACTGCGAGGCCCCGGCGAATACCAAAGCGCTCATCAACAAACTGGCGCTGTTGTCCAGACCGGTCTGCGCGGCAGCCAGACCGAAGGCCACACCGAACACCACCACAAACATGGAAATGGGCAACAGCTGCTTGAAACCATCCCCTACCTCGGCCCAGTTCAGCTCGACCACGCTTTTATCACTGCTCGACAACACACCACCCCTTCTGCGCTACGCCACACTGTTTTTATGCCCGCATTATGCGGGGCTGAATCTAATGCACAACAGTGCGCAGGTGTGAAAGGTGTCGCAATGTCAGGGTTGGCGCGGCGTTTTCAGACAGGCCCGGCTATTTGTGCCCGGGTTGCGTACGAACCCCTCGACCACGATATACAGCAGCGGGCCGATGGCGACGAAGACCGCGGTCAGCAGCAGGTACGGCAGCACACTGGCCAGCGAGCGGCCTTTACCGCGTGCATCGCGGTACATCCACACGCAAGCCAGCGCCGCCATCAGGTACAGGTCGATCACCACTTGAGCCGTGTCCGGGCTGGCCATCAGTTCCAGTCCGAAAGCTGCAAGGGACTGGTGGGCGGTCAACATCGTGAAGATTGTGTAAGCAGAGAACCCGAGCAACGCGGCAAGGGCGAGACAGGATTTTTTCATTAGCATTTCCGAATCGACGAAGTGGACAAGGCTCCAGTTAGTGATACTTTTCCCCCACCGACAATGACCTCACAGGTCATGGACTCAGCCTTTTGCCCCTGCCAGAGTTTATGGATGAACAACCTGACCTTTCCCCGCATCAACACCCCGACAACCGCTGGCCCGCAGCTGCGTCTGCTGCGCCGTCAGGCCGGTATGAGCCAGCTGGAGCTGGCCTTGATCACGGGTATTTCCCAACGCCATTTGAGCTGCATCGAAACCGGGCGCGCCAAACCCGGCCCCGGCACCTTGCATAACCTGCTGATGGCCCTCGAGGTACCGCTGGAGCAGTGCAACAGCCTGTTTCTGGCCTCGGGTTATGCGCCGCGCTACGAGACAACGCCGCTCTCTTCGCCGGCCATGGAGGCCGTACGTGAGGCCATCAGCCATGTGTTGCACGCCAACAACCCCGCCCCGGCGATTGTGTTGGGCAGCCACTGGCAGGTGCTGGATGCCAACGCCAGCACCGCAGCCCTGTTCAGCCTGGTCGGACTGCCCGCAGACGCGGCCCGGGACTTGAACCTGCTGACCACACTGCTGCAACCCGGCGGCCTGGGTGATTACCTGATCAACCCCGAAGAAATAAGAACCCTGGCCTGGCAACGGGCGACACGCGAGGCCCTGTCCAACCCCGTACTGGCCAGTCTTATGCAAACCCTCAGCGCCCCGGACACCCTCGCGGCCCTGCCCCGGGAACTGCCGCCACTGGTCTTGACCCGCATTGCCTGCGCCCATGGCGAGCTGAACTTCATGTCCACCTTCACCACATTCGGCATGCCGCTCGATATCACCGTAACCTCAATGCGTATCGAGCATCTGATCCCGGCGGATGCACAAACCTGGCAGATCATGACAGCGGCTTATGAGCGCTCACGGGGCTGAAGATCCGTCAGTCCTGGCAAAAACGGATGCGGTTGCCAAACGGGTCATGAACCTCCAGCACCCGTCCCCAGCCCTGCTGGACAATCTGCGGGCGGCCATAACCGTAGCGCTTGGCCATTAGCTCGTCGTGCAGCAACTCGATATTGTCCATGGGTACGAATACCGTGGAGCCGGGGCTGGCATCGCCATGATGCTCGGAAAGATGCAGTTGCAAGCCGCTGCGGCTGATGCCCAGATAGAGCGGCAAACCTGCTTCGAAGCGGTGCTCGAACTCAACGCTGAAACCCAGGAAATCCAGATAGAACTCTCGGGCCTTGGCCTCATCAAACATCCGCAATATCGGAATCGGCCTGTCGAAGCTAATTGCCGGCGCAGCACTCTGCACAGGCAGCCGTGCGCTGGCCGTATTCCAGTCCTTGTAACCCAGTTGCCTGGCAACCAGTTCAAGGGCGATGGCATGGGTGACTTCCAGATTGCGCGCCTGCAGCGAGGTTCGCAGGCTCTTGGCCATCTGTTTGGCTTGCTCGATTGACAGCATCAGTGCTCCCGGGGGCGAAGGCTTTTGGTGCCGCGTTGCCAAACCTCGACCGTCAAGAGAGAGGGGAAAAGGCAGATAATCATGCTTTCACCTTCCCATGGGGAGCGAGCGGCGGGCAGCATCGGCCAGTGCCGATAGTACACAAGCCCTGCACCGGGTTACAGCCTCAACGCCCCTGCATGACATATGCTTGAAAGCACCTTCAGCGATCACTCAGGAAAACCCATGGGCTCGACTTTCTATTCAAGCTGGACATTCTGGGCATTACTTTCGGCGGTGTTCGCTGCCATGACGGCGATTTTCGGCAAAATTGGCATTACCGGCATCAACTCCGATTTCGCCACCTTACTGCGTACCGTCGTCGTGCTGGTGAGCCTGGCACTGATCCTCTACGCAACCGGCCAGTATCAGTCGCTGGGCTCGATTTCGGCGCGCAGCTATGTGTTTCTGGTGCTCTCGGGGCTGGCCACCGGGGCCTCGTGGATCTGCTATTACCGAGCCCTGCAACTGGGCCAGGCGTCACTGGTGGCGCCGGTGGACAAACTCAGCGTGGTGATCGTGGCCGTGCTGGGCGTGACGCTGCTGGGTGAAAAGCTCGATATTCGCCAATGGGCGGGGATCAGCCTGATTACCGTGGGTGTGGTGTTGCTGGCGTGGCGGCGATAGGTGTCCTTTGGCACCACGACACTTTCAGACAGATACGCGGCCCGGGGAGTGACTTTTCCTGCAAGCCAATCCTAGTATTGCCGCGCGTCACCCTGCCGCAAAAAAAATAACGTATGGAAACTCAGCAAATGCCCTTCACCCGTACCCTTCTTGCCCTGTCTTTGGGCATGGCTTTAATGCACAACCCGGCCTTCGCCGCCCCGCCGCTGTCGATGGTCGATGGCGTTGCCCAGGTCAATACACAGGACAGCAATGCCTGGGTCGAGATCAACAGAGCCGCGTTCGTCCACAACATTGGCGTGTTGCAAGCGACTGTGGGCGACAAATCGAAAATCTGCGCCGTGCTCAAGGCCGATGCCTACGGTCACGGCATCGGCCTGCTGATGCCTTCAATCATCGCTACCGGTGTGCCTTGCGTTGGCGTGGCGAGCAATGAAGAGGCTCGCGTGGTACGTGAAAGCGGCTTCAAGGGCCAACTGATCCGTGTGCGTACGGCAGCACTCAGCGAGCTGGAAGCGGCGCTGCCGTACAATATGGAAGAGTTGGTGGGCAACCTTGATTTCGCCGTCAAGGCCAGCCTGATTGCCGAAAAACACGGCCGTCCGCTGGTGGTGCACCTGGGCCTGAACTCCAGCGGCATGAGCCGCAACGGCGTGGAAATGACCACCGCAGAGGGCCGCCGCGACGCGGTCGCCATCACCAAGGTGCCGAACCTGGAAGTGCGCGCGATCATGACCCACTTCGCGGTAGAAGACGCCGACGACGTGCGTGCAGGGCTCAAGGCGTTCAACGAGCAGGCACAATGGCTGATCAATGTTGCAGAACTCGATCGCAGCAAAATCACCCTGCATGCGGCCAACTCGTTCGCCACCCTGGAAGTGCCGGAATCGCATCTGGACATGGTTCGCCCGGGCGGTGCGTTGTTCGGCGACACGGTGCCGTCGCACACCGACTACAAGCGCGTGATGCAATTCAAGTCCCATGTCGCCTCGGTCAACAGCTACCCCAAGGGCAACACCGTGGGCTATGACCGCACCTGGACGCTGGGCCGCGACTCGAAACTGGCCAATGTCACCGTGGGTTACTCCGACGGTTACCGCCGTGCCTTTACCAACAAGGGTATCGTGCTGATCAACGGCCATCGCGTGCCGGTGGTGGGCAAGGTCTCGATGAATACCCTCATGGTCGACGTTACAGACGCGCCGGATGTCAAAAGCGGCGACGAAGTGGTGTTGTTCGGGCAACAGGGCAAGGCCGAAATCAGCCAGGCGGAAGTTGAAGACATCAACGGTGCATTGCTGGCCGACCTGTATACGGTGTGGGGCAACTCCAACCCGAAGGTCCTGGTCGAGAAGTAGGGCCTGCGTAGAGCTTGTAGAGACTCTGTTGCAGGTCAAGCCCTAGTGTGGGAGCGAGCCTGCTCGCGAACGACTTCGCGAGCAGGCTCGCTCCCACATCTGACACAGCGCGAAACATTCCCGAGCATACGCTAATGAGAAGCGCTATCATTGCGATCCTTGTCAGTGTCTGCTCCGGGATTGCAATCGATGTTCACGTCCTCCCCTTCCTCACGCCGTGCCGTGGGTGAACTCTATGTTCAGCATCACGGCTGGGTGGTGCAGTTGCTGCGCCGCAAGCTGGGCAATCAGGAGCAGGCTCTGGATCTGGCCCAGGACACGTTTGTGCGCATGTTGCGTACCGACACACCCGCGCCGCTGCGCGAACCCCGGGCCTATCTCACCACCATTGCCAGCCGTCTGTGCGGCCAATACTTCCGTCGTCAGGCGCTGGAGCGGGCCTATATGGAGTCCCTGGCGCTCCTGGAGCCGCAGCTTGTGCCCTCCCCGGAATCTCGCCTGCTGGTGTTGGAGGCACTGGACGCCGTCGGCCAGGTGCTCGATGGCCTGGGCGCAAAAGTGCGGGAGATTTTTTTGCTGTCGCAACTGGACGGCCTGACCTACCCGCAGATCGCCGAACGCATGGGCCTGACCGTCAACGTGGTGCAAAAAGCCATGCTCAAGGCTTACCGACACTGCTACAGCGCGGTCTACACCGGGTGAGTCTGTTCGAGCCCGCCAACACCCAGCGCCTCGACCAGGATGTGGTCGAGCAAGCCTTGCAGTGGATGGTTACCGTGCAATCGGGCGTCAGCACCGAGGCCGAGCTTCTGGCCTGCCAGCATTGGCGCGCGCAATCCGCGCAACATGAACTGGCCTGGCAGCGCCTCACCGGGCTTAATACCGACATTCGCGACAGCACCCGCATGCTGCCTGCCGCCGGTGCCCGGACGTTGCTGCGCTCGCGCAATGCCCCGGGC
>NZ_WIVQ01000132.1:0-8755 GCF_009600545.1 Pseudomonas sp. FSL R10-1339
CCCACGGCCAGGTCGGCGATCAGGCCGATGGCCATGCCGCTGCTACGCGCCGTGGTCTGGGCCCGGTCCAGGCAGCGGGCGATCAGCCATTGGCAAAAGGCGTAATAACCGATGAGCGCCTGGTGCCCCTCGGCAAACCGCAATAGCGCCGGGCTGTCGGGGTTGCGCCATTGTTCGGGCCACTCGCGCCAGTCGAAGCTGTGATGCCCGGCCACACAGGTTTCCTGCAGGGCCTCAAAGCGGCAGTGGTTTTCCAGTGCTTCGCCACCCAGCTCGCGAAAGTGATTGAAGTCGGCCAGCAGCGGGTGTTCGTCCCGGGCAAAGTCGTTGTAGAGCTGACGCAGCAATGTCTGTTTGGCCAGGGTTGCGGCTGGCCAGTCGATCAGCGGCAACTGTTCAAGACGTTGCAGTTCGTCTCTCAGGCCTGTGGCTTCAATGGCCCTGTGCAGTGCCTCCTCGCCAAGGATACTGGCGGGTGCTGCATACAGGCTGTTGAGAAACAGGCGACTGGAAGGTGAGTACGGGCTGTAATGTTTGGGCGCGCTGCTGAACATGGCGTGCAGGGGGCTGATCGCCAGCGCATCGGCGCCGCGCTCACCCACAGCCTGCAACAGGGTTTCGAGTGCCCGGGTATCACCAAAGCCGCCATCGCCGTGGCGCCGCAGCGAGTACAGTTGCACGCTGACACCCCATGCCCGTGGCGCTGTCTGATGCAGGGCATCGCCGATACTGAAGCACCTGGCCGGGGCCACGGCCAGGGTGAACTGTTGATCTTCCAGCTGCACCCGGTGGTAGCCGACGGGGATCATGCCCGGCAACATGGCGTCGGCATCCAGCTGGATTGGCAATGCATCGCCGTTCTCCAGATGCACGATGCACTGACTATGGGCGTGAAAGTAGCGTGACAAGTCCAGGGCCTTGCCGACGTCTGCCGTGAGCAAGGGCGGCAGGCGTTTGTTCTGCTGCTCCAGCTGCAGGTTTAGCAGACTGGTTTCGATGGCTTCGGCGCTGTCGGCGGGCAATCCCAGCCCCGCCAGAATGGCCTCCAGCACCTGTGGCCTGACCCTCTGTGGCTGGCCGTTGGCATCAATCCAGTCAACGGCCAGTCCGGCCCGGCCGGCGAGTACTTCAAGTTGCGCTTCGCTCATTGGCGGTTCCCTTGATGGCGATAAATGAACGAACGTCAGGCAGATCCGCAGGGCTCATGGCTTCACGGTGCGAAGCAATGACTTGGCAACCAGTTGCTCATACAGCTCGGCATAGGGTTCCACGGCCTTGCACCAGTTGAATGGAGCGGCCATTGCGCGGCAGCGCATGGCATTCAACAGTTTGGGGTAGCTGAACACCTTGAAGGCGCGCTTGAGTGCTTCCTCGTAGCTGGCCACGGTGGACTCGTCGAACAGAAAACCGGTCACGCCGTTTTCGATGGTGTCCGCCAGGCCGCCGGTGTTGCGCGCTACTGGCAGCGAGCCGAAGCGTTGTGCATACATCTGGCTCAAACCGCAGGGTTCATAGCGCGAGGGCATCAGCAAAAAGTCGCTGCCCGCGAACATGCGCCGTGCATCGGTTTCATTGAAACCGATGCGTACTCCGATCTGACCCGGGAAGCGCAAGGCAAGTTCACGCATGGCCTGTTCTTCTTCGGGTTCACCGCGGCCGATGATGCAAATCTGCCCGCCCGAAGCGACGATAAAGGCGGCCACGGCTTCGGTGAGGTCCAGGCCCTTCTGATAAACCAGGCGCGACACGACGGCAAACAATGGCCCTTTGGAGGGGCTGAGGCCGAACAGGGTACGCACATGGGTGGTATTGACGGCGCGGGCATCCCAGTCACCGATACCGAAGGGCGCCACCAGATGGGGGTCGGTGGTGGCTTCCCAGCTTTCATCGATGCCATTGGGAATACCGCTCAACAGGCCTTGCTGGGTCTTGCTGGCCAAAAAGCCATCGAGCCCGCAGCCAAAGGCCGGGGTGGTGATTTCGGCGGCGTAGGTCGCGCTGACCGTAGTGATGTGGCTGGCGTAGGCCATGCCGGCCTTGAGAAACGACAGTTTGCCGTAGAACTCTATACCGTCCTGTTGCAGGGCATGGTGCGGGATGCCCAGCTCCGGGCAGCAGGCGCGGCTGAATACGCCCTGGTAGGCGAGGTTGTGAATAGTGAACAGGGTGGGGGTGCGTTGCCCGCGCCAGTGCATGTAGGCCGGGGCCAGCCCCGCAGGCCAGTCGTGGGCATGCACGAGGTCGGGTTGCCAGTGTATCTGTGCCAGATTGGCAGCGATATCGGCTGCAGCCAGCCCCAGGCGGGCGAAACGGATGTGGTTGTCGGGCCAGTCGCGGCCATTGTTGGCGCCGTAGGGCGTGCCTTCGCGCTCATAAAGCTCAGGGCAGATCAGTACATAGATGACCAGGCCGTCGGTCATGTCCATGCGTCCGATCTTGCAGGCGGGCAGGGCGGCATGGCCACCGAGTTCACCGATGATGTGGATCGGGTTGTCGCTGTTGAGCACTTGTGGGTAGCCGGGGATCAGCACCCGTACATCATGCAAGTGACGCATGGCCCGCGGCAGTGCTGCCGACACATCACCCAGGCCACCGGTCTTCACCAGGTCGGCCAGTTCGGAGGTGACAAACAGCACCTTCTTTTTATTGGGATTGGCGTTTATCACCGCCAGCGCGGGCCTCCCTGCAGGGGCCAGATCTGGCAGTGAAATCAGCTCATTCACAACTTGCGGGGTCAGACGTTCTTCTTGATGTGGCGCAGCAGCACTGATCATGAATCTCTCCCGTTGTATTTATTGATCTGCTAACGGCCACCCGGCCGGCACTTCCCCACTGACTGATCGGCCATGTCATCCACGGCAAAAATGCGTAAAAGATGATTTGGGCACTGCAAGGAATGCACCAACAGCTGCAACCCAGCCCCAAGTTGGCCTATCACGGGCGAAGAAGATCCGATTATTCAAATACGACAAATACACGCCGTAGATGCGACAGCGTTGAGTGTAGAAGAGATGGGTCAAGCTGCTAGCTAAAGGCAGTGTTTTTTGTAAGACAATGAGAGTTGTCTTGTAGGAAAAGTATCTATCACAAAGTCTGCTTCAGTTTTTGTAGCAGCTGACGAGCGGAGCGAGGCTGCGCAGCAGCCGTAAAATCAGACACTGCGATATGCTAGCCCAATCGGGTTCGCAGGGTTCACTGCCGCTACGCGCCCGAACGCAGCCTCGCTCCGCTCGTCAGCTGCTATGGGGATGGGGGGCGGTTCTGCAAAATAACAGGGCGCGCGCACCGATGTGGTGCGCGCGCCTCGCGTATTTCAGTTGCCAGGGTACTCGGCGATCACCTGGTCTTTACCGTCGTTGTCCAGGCCGATCACCTGGTAGGCGTCCTTGCGGTCACCCATTTCCATACCCGGCGAGCCCATTGGCATGCCCGGTACAGCAATACCCTTGAGGTCGTTGCGCTGGGTCAGTGCCACCACTTGTTCGGCAGGCACGTGACCTTCAACGAACTTGCCGTTGATCACTCCGGTATGGCACGACGCCAGCCGGGGCTGCACGCCGAGGCGCTGTTTGACGCTGGCCATATCCGTTTCTACATGGTCATTGACCTTGAAGCCGTTGCTCTCAAGGTGAGAAATCCAGGCTTTGCAGCAGCCGCAGTTGGCATCGCGGTGCACATCAATGGTCAGTTGTTCGGCCGCTTGCGCCAAAGAGGTCAACAACAGGGCCGAGAGTGCGAAAAGGCGCAATGGAGTCTTCATCGAGATCCTCTATACGAAAAAACGTCAGCCTGAGCGACAGGGACTGTCAGGCAACTGATGGACAGATGACAAATCTGTCAGGTTGGGGCGCTTTGGGTGGAATCAAGGCACTATAACCTCGTTCCCTTAATCGCTCACTTTTCTGATGTGTACCGTATATGGCGCTTGCCGTTCCACCCGATTTGTCTGACACCGATGTGCGGGTACAACCCTTGGCGCGTACTTATCCCCGTGGCCTGTATATCGAGCCGCATCAGCACGAGTGGGGGCAGTTGCTCTACGCAAGCAGCGGCGTGATGTGGGTCGATACCCCGGATGAAGCCCTGGCCGTGCCACCGCAGCGGGCGGTGTGGTTGCCGCCGCAGGTGCCCCACGGGATTCGCGTGGTGTCGGATTTGCAGATGCGAAATATCTATTTGCCACCCAAGCTGGCCAGCACCCTGGACAGTCGTGTGCAGGTGATTGAAGTCGGCCGCTTGCTCAGAGAGCTGATTATCAAGTTGGTGGAGCGGGCGGACGGGCAAACGTCCTACACCGAGGCTCTGCTCAATCTGACGTTGCTGGAATTGCAGCGGGCCCGCCGAACCCAGCTTAAGGTGCCCATGCCCGATACCCCGGACCGGCGCCTGCTCAACCTGTGCCAGTCGGTCATGGCCAGCCCTTCGCTGGATATCGCCTTTGAGCAACATGCCGAGAACGCCGGGGCCAGTGTACGAACCCTGGCCCGTCTTTTTCAGGGCGAACTGGGCATGGGCTTCGCCCAGTGGCGGCGGCAGGTGCAATTGGCAACCGCCGCGGCCGAGCTGATCCAGGGCGCTTCTGTCAGCCAGATCTCACGTTCGCTTGGTTATTCGCCCAGCAGTTTCAGCGATATGTTCCGACGCGAGCTGGGTGTGAGTCCCTCTTTGTATGCGTCAGGTCAGGTAGCAGAGATCTGAACTTGTCCGGCAGACAGAAGCCATTGGCAGAAGCACCACGCTTGTCGGCCATAAACTGGGGCATCTCTACAGCATCCAGAGGGCTGAATATGAAAGCACTGCAATTTTCCAAAACCGGTGATCTGGCGGCGCTGAACCTCGTTGAGTTGCCGCTGCCGGTACCTGGTGCCAAAGAAGTGCTGGTGCAGGTCAGGGCTGCGGGCCTGAACCCCAGCGATGTGAAAAATGTACTCGGCCGTTTTCCCTACACCACCTTGCCCCGCGTGCCCGGTCGGGATTTTGCCGGGGTGATCGTGGATGGACCGCAGGCGTTGGTGGGGCAGGAAGTCTGGGGTACGGGTAAGGAGCTGGGGTTCTACCGGGACGGTTCTCATGCGAGCTATTTGGTCTTGCCGATTGAAGGCGTTGCGCTGAAACCCAAGTCGCTGAGTTTTGAGCAGGCCGCCAGCCTGGGCGTGCCTTACACCACGGCGTGGGATGCTCTGCAACGAACGGGTGTAGGCGCGGATACCCGTTTGCTGGTGATCGGTGCCAATGGCGCGGTAGGCACCGCGGCTATCGCGCTGGCGAAAGTGCTTGGCGCGCGGGTGCTGGCGGCGGTGCGTCGTACCGAGCAGGCGCAGGTGCTGCTGGAGCAGGGCCTTGAAGTGCTGGTTCTGGATAAACCGGAGTCGCTGGGGGCTCAAGTGAATGAGGTATTTGCAGGTGGCGCTGAAGTGATTTTCGACACCACTGGCCATTGGTTGCCAGCGGCAGTGTCGGCGTTGCGCACTTTCGGGCGAATCGCCTTTATTGCCGCACCGCTGGACGGTCATGTGCATTTGCCTGCGCTGGCCCTGTATCGCAAGGGCGGGTCGCTGGTCGGGGTCAACACGCTGCTGTATAGCTGCGGCGATTGTGCGCAGAGGCTCAATCAGTTTGGCCAGTACTTCGATCAAGGGCTGTTGCCGGCACCGGGTGGTTTTCAGGAAGCGGCCCTGGCGGACGGACTGGCCTGTTATGCGCAGGTCAATGAAGGTGCGTGCGCCAAAGTGGTGCTGATCCCGTAGGCACTGCCTGAACTGTGGGTGCGGGCAGGCTCGTTCCCACAGAGGCAAGTGCTACCCGATTATTGCCCCAGCCGCAAGCTGGCGCGAATGCCATTGACCTCAGGCTCGTTGGCTTTGTAGCCGTCAGCCGGGCCTGCGTAGGAAAGGGCGTAGGCGCTGTTGCCCTGGGTGGCGGCCACCAGGGTCTGAGTGATAACGTGGTTGCCGTTCTGGGTGATCTTGCAGGTGGTTTGCAATGCGTCCAGCCCGCCCAGGGTGCTGCTGTGGATCTTGTTGCAAGCGCTCTGGTAACCGCCTTTGGCGAAATTCTGCTGCAAGGTTTTGCGCATTTGCAGCAACACCGCCTCCATATTGACCTTGTGCTCTGGCGCCAGGGTCGACTGAGTCAGCTCCATAACCATCTGCGGGTCACCATTGGCATCGTTCTTCACCGCCCGCTGGCGCAAACTGCTGTCGTCCGGGGCAGGGGGGACGGCCTGCACTTCCCAGCCGCCGGGCCAGGTAATCATCATACCGTCGGCGCTGGCCATGGGTGCTGCAGCCAACAGGCACAAGCCGATAAAAACGGGAAAACGTCGGGCAAAATGCATGGTTCTCGGGCCTTTTGAGCGATGGGGGGACTTCAATAGTGTATCAATTGGTGTCCAGGTATTGCTTTGCAACGTGACATCATTTCGACCATTGCTCAGCTAAACCTTTGCTTCTTATGTCTAATCCCGGACAATCGCGCCCCTCTTATGGCCGGGGCGATGTCAGCAAGGTGATTCTTGTCCGCCCCGGCTGCGTGGTAACGACCGGCTAGCGGAGATTCGACCGGATGAATGACCAGGCTAACAGCGTCGACGAACGCTTCGACGAGACACCAGCGACCCTCACTCGCTGGAATCGTCATGACACCACCTGGATGCTGGGCCTGTTTGGCACGGCGATTGGCGCAGGTACCTTGTTTTTGCCGATCAACGCAGGGCTTGGCGGCTTTTGGCCGTTACTGATCCTGGCGCTGCTGGCGTTCCCGATGACCTTTTACGCTCACCGCGGCCTGACCCGCTTCGTTCTCTCCGGGCGTGAAGGCTCAGATATCACTGACGTGGTTGAAGAACATTTCGGCCTGCGTGCGGGTGCTGTGATTACGTTGCTGTACTTCCTGGCCATCTTCCCGATCCTGCTCATCTATAGCGTAGCGCTGACCAACACGGTTGGCAGCTTTATGCTCAACCAGATGCATATCACTCCACCTCCACGGGCAATCCTGTCGCTGGTGCTGATTCTGGGCTTGCTGATTGTGGTGCGCTGCGGCGAGCAGGTGATCGTCAAGGCCATGAGCATGCTGGTCTACCCGTTTATCGTGGCGTTGCTGTTTTTGGCGGTGTTTTTGATCCCGCACTGGAACGGCGGCATTCTCAGTACCGCGACTACGCTGCCTGCGCCTTCGGTATTGCTGCATACCTTGTGGCTGGCGATTCCGGTGATGGTTTTTTCCTTTAACCATTCACCGATCATTTCGGCGTTCGCCGTAGACCAGAAGCGCCGGTATGGCGCCAATGCCGATGAGCGCAGCTCGCAGATCCTGTCCCGTGCTCACCTGCTGATGGTAGTGATGGTGCTGTTCTTCGTGTTCAGTTGCGTGCTGACCCTGTCGCCGGAACAACTGGCCGAAGCCAAGGCGCAGAACCTGTCGATCCTGTCTTACCTGGCCAACCATTTCAGCAACCCGACCATCGCTTTTGCCGCGCCACTGATTGCTTTTGTGGCCATTGCCAAGTCCTTTCTGGGCCACTACATCGGCGCCAGCGAAGGCCTTAAAGGTCTGGTACTGAAAACCGGCAAGCGCCCGGGCGCGAAAAACCTGGACCGCATGACGGCCGCTTTCATGCTGGTGGTGTGCTGGGCTGTGGCCACGCTCAACCCGAGCATCCTGGTGATGATTGAAACCTTGGGCGGGCCGGTGATTGCAGCCATTCTGTTCCTGATGCCGATGTACGCGATTCGCCGGGTGCCGTCTATGCGCCAGTACTCGGGGCAGATCTCCAACGTGTTCGTGACGGTTATCGGCCTGATTGCGATCTCCTCGCTGGTGTACTCGCTGATCCCTTGATGCATACCCCTGTCGCCGCCGTCCTGGCGACGACAGGGCGCTGATTGACCCGCGCAAGCCGTCCAGGGCTTGAGTCTGGCCGGTACTGCGAATATGATTGCGACCAATTCCTATTCGCAGTGTGCCCACGGCACGTCCCGAGGGTTTCCGTGTCGCCATCCCCGCCGAACCCGCCGTTGCTGCACGCAGATGTGCAAAGCCTCTACAGCGATCACCATGGCTGGCTGCTGAACTGGCTGCGCAGGCGCCTGCGAGATACCGACAATGCTGCCGACATGGCGCAGGACACCTTTCTTTATGTGCTGGGCAAGCCGGAACAGGTTGCGCATTTGCGCGAGCCACGGGCCTGGCTGAGCACCATTGCCAAGGGCCTGTTGATTGACCGCTTCCGCCGCCAGAAAGTCGAGCAGGCCTATTTGCAAGCGCTGGCTCACTTGCCCGAGCAGCACATGCCTGCCCCCGAAGAACGTTTGATCCTGCTGGAAACCCTGACCCGCATCGATGCGTTGCTCGAGGGCCTAAAAGCCAATGTACGCACTGCCTTTTTGCTGTCACGCCTTGAAGGGCTTGGCTATCAGGCTATTGCCGAGCGCCTGGGGGTGAGCGTGAGTTCAGTGGAAAAATACATGGCCACGGCCATTCGCCATTGTTTTCTGATGCGTAACGCCCTGTGAGCGCTGGTTCGTCGCCGCCAGGATTCGCCCCCCATGTCCTTGACCAGGCGATTGACTGGCTGGTCAAAACCCAATCCGGTGCGGCGCCGCCTCAGGTATTTGCGGCGTGCGAGCAATGGCGCGCAGCCGATGCCAGCCATGAAGCCGCGTGGCAAGCCCTGCAAATGACCGAAGCGACCTTGCGCCAGGCCTCGGTGCTGCCGGGTCGTGTGGCTTTGGACACCCTGGCCGGCAGTGGC
>NZ_WIVQ01000133.1:0-8678 GCF_009600545.1 Pseudomonas sp. FSL R10-1339
CTAGGGAGACGCTGCAAAAATAGCCAACCGTCCCCCACCCTTGGCACACTGAGCACCTTCAACCAGCCATCCTTTCCATGAGCCTTGTTACGCGCGTGCAGAAGACCTTCTCCGAACTCGAATACACCGGCAAGAAAAAGCAGACTCGCCGAGATCGTTTCCTGGCTGACCTTGAAGTGTAGTGGTCAACTCATTCCGGACACGGTTTTGAGTTTTTCTTCAGCTTTGGCCGGAGCCAGTCCATTGTTGAATTGATGGGGCCGGAGCCAGTTGTAGTGGCCCATCAGGTACTGGCTAATATCTCGTTGAGCTTGCTGCCCAGTCAGGTAGCCAGTGGTCGGTATCCACTCTGATTTCAGGCTGCGAAACACTCGCTCCATTGGCGCATTATCCCAACAGTTACCCCGCCGACTCATGCTCTGGCATATCCGGTAGCGCCATAGTCTCTGGCGGAACTGACGACTGCCATATTGCGATCCCTGGTCGGAATGGAACATCAGCCCTTGAGGCTTTCCACGTTGTTCGTAAGCTACGTCCAGCGCTTTGACGACTAAGTCTGCATCCGGCTTCTCTGATAAGGCCCAGCCCACTACTCTGCGTGCGTATAGATCCATGACAACTGCCAGATAATGCCATTTGCCCTGCGCCCAAACGTAAGTGATGTCTCCACACCACACCTGATTTGGCGCTTCGACATCAAACGCTCGGTTCAGGATATTCGGAATATCTGGCCGCTCTACCGTGGCCTTTTTGTAGGCGTGTGATCCCGGCTGCTTGCTGACCAGCGCCAGCTCACGCATCAGACTGCGCACC
The DNA here is from genome assembly GCF_009600545.1 of Pseudomonas sp. FSL R10-1339. Classification (NCBI taxonomy): domain Bacteria; kingdom Pseudomonadati; phylum Pseudomonadota; class Gammaproteobacteria; order Pseudomonadales; family Pseudomonadaceae; genus Pseudomonas; species Pseudomonas sp. FSL R10-1339. Next base: position 814 of record NZ_WIVQ01000133.1, read on the forward strand.
TTGAACCGCCCGATTTGCTCACCTTCTTCTCGCATCATTGCCTTGATGCTGCGGCTGCCAGGCGCACTTCGCCCTCGAGTGAACAACTCATTTACTCGACTGCGCAATCGCAGTCGCTCAACGTCCGGAGTTCGCCGTTTATGACGATGTGCGTAATAACTTGAGCGAGTGACTTCAAACACTTCGCACAACCAGTCAACGGGCTCATGGGCGCTGAGTTGGTGTATCAGCGAGTACGCTCGAGATCTTCCGACATCAAGAGCGCGGTAGCCTTTTTTAGTATTGATTTCTCGCGTTCAAGGCGCGTGATTCGAGCTTCCAACTCTTGGATTTTCTGCTGCTCTGGCGTCAACGCCTTGCTGGCCGGCGTGATGCCGCCGCGCTCCTGCTGAAGCTGATTAACCCAGCGGCGCAGGGCCGACTCGACCAAGCCGAGCGAGCGGGCTGCTTCGGCATGACTGTAGCCTTGGTCGAGCACCAGACAGGCTGCTTCGCGCTTGAACTCAGGGGTAAAGGTACGGCGTTGCTTGGTCATCAGACACCTCTTTGGGGCGAGCATTCTCGCCTAAATGAGTGTCCGGTTTCATTAGACCACTACAGGTCATGATTCCATCGATCTCGTGGTCGTGCTTAGTGCAACCGAAAATGTACCTAATCCTTTTCTTGAAAGAGCCCGAGGACTTAGGAAAGATTTTGCCGATCATGCTGCACTCCCCATGTTGATCTTGGCGATGTACTTAACCTTTTCTAGGAGTTCGATGTTAGTGCGCCCAGCGTTTATCATGGATGCTAAGTTCATCAGCTCGCGGGCGATCTGAACCACGTCAGCGTTAACTTTTGGTTTGGTATTGTTATTGGCCACGAAGTCGCGAATGAATGCTCCTGCGGCCTTATAACCAGCATCGACCATCTTGTTATCAAGGGACTCCAACTCAGACTTGCTGAACCGGATCGTGATCCTAGCGTCTTTCTTTTGCTTCTCAATAACTTTCATCTTGGCTTACCTATTATTGTTTTATTGGTTCGCTTTTATCAACGCAACCCCCGAAGGGGAGTGAGTAGCCTACACTTGTCCGACATAGACACAACTGGCTATCTACTGATACAAGACTACTGTGCCGGTGGAGTTATAGTAGGTGGAAGTATTATCGAAAATATAGTGATGTATTTTCGGCTGTATGAATGTTCGCTATGGGTGAATGTGAAATCGCAGTATGGTAGTGCGAGTATTGGCTACCTCGCACTATATGAGAGTGATTTCGCTGTAGGTGAGTGCGGATTCACAGTATGGCAGAGCGATTTAGCAACTGAGCGCGCGGAACAATCCAGTGTGTGACCAAGTTGGTCTAGATGGTCTAGATGGTCTAGATGGTCTAGATGGTCTAGATGGTCTAGATGGTCTAGATGGTCTAGATGGTCTAGATGATCATTTTTAGGAGTGTACTACCAGCTGATCCATTGCTTTTTGATCGAGCGGGGCCAAAGTTTCCAGCAATCCTCGGCAAACAACATTTTTTCCAATTTTAGACATTGTATGAATATCGCTTTCCACAAGTGTAATTGCGCTCCTGATTTCCGAGAGATAATCGGTTTTATACCCATCCGTCACATCCACGGATCGTCCCTTACCCCCATGGTTAGATAGAACCTTAGTATAATACTGACCAATACGAGCTTTTTGAGCTGTCGAAATAAAACTAGCCCGCATAATTTTCCGCGGTAGGCTTGTGCCAACCTTTTCCTGAACTCTAATCAGAAAATCCCTGACGCTAGATTCGCTGATTTTTTCTTGAGAAACGCCGGAGAAGACGTATTCGCTGATTGAGTGCTTCATTGCATAAAGGAGTTGGCAATACGCACTGTCACTTAGTACCAAGTGAAATTCCTCTCCGTTTTTTAGGGAGTCAATTTCGTTGAGTTTTGTCCGCGCCGAAAAGATGATTGATCTCGTCTGGTGGTGTATATCCGTCTTGCGAATTTTTGCAATCTCCCCTGGCCGCACTCCGCTAAAAAGCATAAAGAGGACAGCGGCTGAAACGGTTTTAAAAGATGTTGGCACATCTCGCATCGGCTGCTGATCAGCAAGAGCTAGGCACTCTGCAATAAACCTCCCAAGCTCATTAGGATTTATGCGTATCTTTGATCGCTTATTTTCGTGCCAGATTTTTAGCGTAGTCATGATGTCAACTGGGTTGTATTCAACCAGCCTTTTTGAGCCGTTATCGTAAAAGGCTATGGCAAACGAAAAGATCGAGCCGAGCAGGGATAATGTCTTGTTAGCCGTCCGCTCCCGTGGCGCGCCAAGTGTCCCATCCTTTTTTGGCACCGGTTTAGTCACCTTTGCGTGCAGGGCGGTCACATCTTTAGCGGCTATTGTGCGCAAAGGCCTGCCGGACAAATTTGGAGCAATGTGATTTTTAAAAGTCTTGCGATAGTCGTCAATGGTGCATTCAGTGAGCTTCGCTTTTGCGATCAGCATGTCTTCGAATGCGCTCTCGACAGTCACTTCGTCTTGCAAGTCTTTCGTGGTTTTTTCCTCCAGCATCGCCTCCAGGTTCGTGTACATCGACAGGGCTTCGTCGCGAATCATCGGAATTTTTGTAGTGCGTTTGTCAAAAGCACCCAGCTTAATCCTGTGGTCTCGCCCCTTGATTTTGCGCACCACAAAAAAAGTTTTACCGCCTGCTTTGGTGAGCCGGATCGCCAGACCTTTGATTTCCGTGTCGTACACCAAAATGTCGGATTTGCCTTGCGGGCACGTCAGGTCGTCCAGCGCGGACTTAGTAAAATTAATTTTCAAGGCCATAACACGTCGTTTCCCTGGTTAAGTGATTGATTTTGACTTTGTTTTGGGGTTAAATCGTCTCCTGCTTTACCGCCACATCAGCCCCGATGGTGAAATTGGTAGACACACCGGACTTAAAATCCGTCGCAGAAATGTGTGCCGGTTCGACTCCGGCTCGGGGCACCATCTAGCTTCATTTCGCTCAATAAAAAACACCCATATTTGTCCCCAGCGTCTACCGAGACCTTGGTGTTTTTTGCTATCTGCGATTTGGTATCCAGCACCTTAAAATTGGTAGCCGGCTTGGGAGCTATTTGGGAGCTGGCTTGGGAGCTTTGCTGGTAGCTTTCGCCATTCCAGGCCTGCCCAGCTCAGCTCTCACCCGCTCTTCAATGCAGCCAAGAATGTCCGTAAGTTACTGTTTTAACAAGTTTTAAAGCCTATAAGTACGGGCAAAAGCCGGCCTCAGCGCTCAACTGCTTTTGTATGCTGACGACGGGTAAGATGACTTAAAATCCCCCGTTCGTAAGGACGTGCCGGTTCGATTCCGGCTTCGGGCACCAAACAAATCAAGGGCTTGCATGCGATTCGCGTGCAGGCCCTTTGTTTTTGCACCGCAAAAAAACAGACCGCTCCGCAATTCTGTTTTTTACCCCTTCTCTGTCTTCCTGCCAAAACGGGCGTCATTCTCCTGCGCAAACACAAAGCCCTGCACTAGGCCGGGCTCGGGGGTTATCACACCTGATTTCCAGACAGGTAATCAGGTGTTGCGCGTTAGAAAGAACTCTTTGTCGAAGCCTTCAACAATCGGCAAAGCAGCACGCAATCGTCGGTGGCCCTCTTCGTTAAGTGACACCAGATTTGCGCGATGATCTTGCGGGTTCACTTGCTTTTCAATAAGCCCGTCCTTACCCAGGCGGGATATGATTTGCGAAATATGCATGCGATCCATACCGGTAAAACTGGCGATTCCGTGCTGAGTCACCTGCTCGCCCTCTCTAGTCAGCCAACCACTTACAGCCAGGATAGCGAACTGTGGCTGGGTAAGCCCCAAGGGCTTCAAGCGGACATTAAGTTGACGCTGCCAGTCCAAAAAGTCGCGCCAGAGTCTGAATCCAGGGCTGTCGCTTGGCCCCGCGAAGGCAGAACCACTCCAGTTCTCCTCGACGCTGTCCTTGTTCACACTCATAGGGAGCTTGCCCGGGCTTCACTGGACTTCTTAAGCCCCTGCATCGTATTGGGTAACGCTGCCTGGATGGATCTACCTATCAGGTATCGAAACAGAAAGCTCAATGGCCCGGAGAATTCAACCCAGTGAGTTGCGACAGTGCCCCCCTCTTTTTCCGTGAGCAGGTGCCCGAATTCCATGCGACATAACGGCAAACGGCTTTGCGCCGAAAACGACTTTTCTTCGGTCATCTCAACAATCTGAATGCCAGCCTTGGGCCCTACCCTGGGTTTAAGCCAACCTTTGGCTCCCAACTTGAGACCGCCAGGCAAGCTGGCACTACTCACTTCTGGGTCCCAGTCAGCCCACCGTCCCGCATCCCTATACAAGCGGAACACTTGCGCGGGGGTCGATCTGATTTCAATAGACTCTTTGATTTCCATGGCCTTTGCCTTGCGTCTGTAGGGTCAAAATAATTGTAAATGCATTTACAATATAAAACCACACACCAGCAACGGCTGGTAAAAATCGCTACAAACACGATCCTCTTAGGACTCAGCTCCAGAGTTGGACTCCCTGCTCATCACCAGTCAGCACCAACGGCAATACAATAAGCACACCGCCGAGATACGACTCAGGCTCAGTGGCCAGCTGGGGCATACAACGGTCGTGATGACCGAGATTTACATCCGTCAAAGGGGCGGCAAAAAGGCAACCCAACCAAATGATTTTTGACGGGCATTCTTCACAGCAATTATTTTTGATCACGTAGAAGCAATGGCCTTCAGGGTCCTGGCACCGTCTCGCTGCGAAACATACACAGACACAGATCTAACCTACTGTTTTTAAAAAAATAAATTTTTTGAATTAAAATCCCCCGTTCATAATGACGGGCCGGTTCGATTCCGGCTTCGGGCACCAAACAAATCAAGGGCTTGCATAAGACTCCTCGTGCAGGCCCTTTGTTTTGTTCGCTGCGATTTTTTCGGGTTATGCCATCGTTCATTGTTTCGAGTGGTTGGCGAGGTCTTCGCTTGACTGCCACCAATCGAGAACTGCTTGGTGTCGGGTCATGTTCAACGTCACTCCCTCAGCGAGCCAAACCCCCAGCACAGCAACAACCATTCCACTCCACGCCACGCCACGCCATGCCATGCCAACCCTGGCATGACCTCATCGAGCAATTAGTTCGCCATTACCGATGCCAATAGCGGCACCATGAAGAACAACGCCGACACCCGCGCTGCCTGATGAGAGCGGGCCATAGTCAATAGACTGAAAGTGCTGTCAGCCGATATTGCGCAATGAACTACAGCATCCAGGCGAAACATTTCTCCGCCGTTGAATGCACTGACGCTACTCACGACCCCCCACATATGCTCTTCGTCAGTAAACATCGAAAAGAAGGCAACTACCCTTGCAGCAGGGACTTCAACACAAGCGCATGAGCAACCTGTACAGAACCTATCCCCCGCTCGTTCAGACACAGGCTACACCAGCAAAAACATCGTGACCGGGCAGCGCCCTCTGGTTCTTTTCGCCATGCCATATTTATTATATTACTACTGACCGCCATAACAACAATGCAAATTAAAAGCATCAAATTAAAGATCACCCATATTAAAACCGACATACAAAAACCACCCCACACCTCGCCTCATCACCTGAGACCCCACACTACAAGGCCGAGCAATTGCATTACCTGGACTGCACATGCGCGACCACTCAAACTGCAACAAGGCGCCACTAGCCTGCCACCAGCCACGCAGAAACACATCAGATTAAACAAACCATATAACAACTATCGTCAACACCGACCTGCTGCGCTGACTCATACCTAAAACCTCATAACATTAAGATCGAATTGATATTTCACCGTCTTCTACTACAAACGCCCCTTCACAACGACAGCCAAGTGGTCTGGACTTTACATTAAGAGACATAACGTGCACCCACCGAAAACCATTAAAAATAAGACAAAAATGATCATTTTCAATCTCTTGAGCAGCCATACAACCACTCAAAACTTACTCAACCGCAATCATGCCAGCGCAGGACGCCCCCCTTTTAATTACACATATACTTTTTAAAAACAATCAGCCCACCTCATTACTCGCACGAAAAACATCCGAACACTAGTTACACAACTTGAAATAACCTACAGCCGTACTACTTTAAAAATATGAGCCATCAAGACTACCCACTCACTGCTGGGCTGCCATGGTTTCGTGCGCGACTTATAGCTTAAATATCAGTAACGCGCTCGCACTGTTAAAACCGGATCCAATAACACTGTTTGATAGCAACATCTACCTCCCCTCAAGAGGCCTCGGACAACATGCACACCCCTTATTGTGCCGGAGCAACTAGCATTTGGCTTGCGCACAACAAAGCCCCGCCCGCTCGTCACAAGCGCCCTGGTCTTTAACCAACACTCAGATACCGCATGCAAAGGCGGTAGTTTCTGATGCACATCATATTCTTTCATCAGAGGTTGGCGTACATCCCGCCATAAACAATCATGAACAAGATTTTTTCTGTGGTATGGAATTACTCCTTGGGCAGTTGGGTAGTCACTAGTGAGTTTGCGCACAAGAAAAATAAAAGCGGACCTTGCAAGGGCATAAGAACATTAGTGATTGTTACTGTTGGACTGTCATTAGGGCTGCTACCCACATTTGCCTTTTCCAGCACGGCAATATCGGGAGGCGTGATCAGTAACAGTTCGGCAACAGGTAATGGTGGTGCGCCGGCGACCGTAGACTTCTATTCCGTAGCCATTAGCGCCGCCTCTGGCTCCACTGCCAGGAACAGAAGTGTTGCGATCGGTGAGGCTTCCGTTGCAACAGGCGACAGCTCTGAGTCATTCGGGCGACTTGCCGTCGCTACCGGCACTTCCTCTGTTGCTATCGGATTATCTAGTAATGCTTCTGGCACTAACTCTGTCGCATTGGGCGAAACCAGCAATGCCTCAGACTTGGGAGCCTCCGCCCTGGGTGCTGAAAGCGTTGCCAACAGCCAAAATTCGACAGCTGTGGGTACTTCCAGTCAAGCTTTAGCCATAAACGCTACCGCGCTTGGTTTCAATAGCAGGGCCTCTGGTGCAAGCTCTATGGCCTTAGGCGTCAGCAGCACTGCTTCAGGTATAGCCTCCGTAGCCCTGGGAGCTAGCACGATAGCGTCTGGCCAAGACGGCATTGCTATCGGCAGCACTTCACAGGCAACCGCTGCCAGCTCCCTGGCTATCGGCTCGAACGCAAGAGCTACCGCAACCGGGGCAATCTCCATGGGTAGCGGCTCTCTGGCTAACTCGAACGATAGCGTCGCAATCGGTACCTCGGCGCAAGCCACTGGCGGCAAAGCCGTATCCATTGGCGCAGGCAACACAGCCAGCGGCAACGGCGCTGTCGCCATCGGTGACCCTAACACGGCAACCGGCACCGGCGCAGTCGCCATGGGCGCCGACAATACCGCCAACGGCCAGGGCAGCGTGGCCCTGGGCAATGCCAATACGGCAACAGGCCAAGGTTCCGTGGCGCTGGGTAATAGCTCCCAGGCCAACAGCGCCGGTTCCATTGCCCTGGGCGATGCAGCCACTGTGGTCAACGCCGCTACCCAAGGGTTGGCACTGGGCTCAGGGGCAACATCCAACAACATCGGGGCCGTTGCACTCGGCGCCAACAGCACCACGGCGGCGGCAGTCGCCACCACAGGGGCAACCATCGGCGGCGTCGCTTACACCTTTGCCGGGACTGCACCCGCCAGCGTGGTCAGTGTCGGCAGCATTGGCGCAGAACGGCAAATCTCCAATGTGGCTGCTGGTCAGATCAGTGGTACCAGTACCGATGCCATCAACGGCAGCCAACTGTTCGCCACCAATCAACAGGTCACCACCAACACCACCAATATCGC
>NZ_WIVQ01000134.1:0-8370 GCF_009600545.1 Pseudomonas sp. FSL R10-1339
TTGTGGGAGCGAGCCTGCTCGCGAACGACCTTCGCGAGCAGGCTCGCTCCCACAGTTGCAGTGTTCCTCGGCAGCGGCTACAGAAACTACAAGCTCACGTTTTTTCGGGATTTTTCTCACAGGTTTGCCAATTGCTGGGGCGAGGGGACGACGCTTATAGTCGGTGTTCGCCGATAAGGCGGCCGGGTTTGGCGACCTGCTTAACATTTAGTTAGCATGCGATTGTTCTATATGGCAGAGCGTGTATTTTGCTCGCGTTGCTCTATGGCAGCTGTGCGTGGGAGATCTTCGGGTCTGCCGGGTTTTCCTAAATGTTACCGGTTCGCCAACCCGCGTACAGCAGCCACCTGCTTTTGTTTGGCGACGAAAACGGTCGGCTCAAATTCGACATTTAGGAGTTTGATTAATGACCGACTCATCGTTTGTCCCGCTTACCGCCATCGATTGCACCATCCCTGCTTTATTGATCGACCGCAACGCGCCCCTCGACGTACTTCATGCCAACGCCGCCGCTCGCGTACTGGCCGTCACCCAACTGATGGAATCGTTTTCCAGTCGGGAAGTGCAAGAGGCTGACTCTGTAGATCTTAAGCATATGGCTACTGTTTCGGCGCAATTGCTGCGTGATGGGTGTGATTTGCTGGATGTGCTGGGCTGGCGGTTGAGGCCTGCTTGATAGCGTTTTTATAACTGATGCATTGAGTACATAACCGATATTCGCGTTAAAAATCGCAGCCTTGTTCCTTCGGCAGTGACGACAGGGGATTGCGCAGTAAATGTGAACCAAACAGGCCGGCCGGTCGGCCGCCTCGGCGTAGTGCTTTTGATCTGCCTGCCCTCCCGGGAGGCCGAGAGGAGGTTCTGAGGAGTGGGTCGACCGGCATGGATGCCGGGAGAGCCGCGATGGGCCATGGATGGCCCGTGGCGGCGTGCCCACGGAGCAGAGCCGGAGCGAGGGAACCTGAGCGTAGCGAAGGCCGTACGATGGGGCGAGGACTTTTTGGTTCCTTTTTGGTCCTTCAAAAAGGGACTCGCCGTAAGGGCGAAACCAATATTTCAGTTAGACGCAAATGCCGGATATGTACGCGGTGGGCCAGTTAATGTGCAATGTACCTTTACTGTTGCAACGCGACTTTATCGTTGCACCGTGTCGCCTGCATCGCGAGCAAGCCCGCTCCCACAACATCCCCTTACATGGCTCCCGGCTCAAATCATCGCCCCCACTCTCTCCGGCAGCGGATCTGTTTGCGTCACCGGTGCTGACACCACCCGCCGGATCGCTTCCTGCGCTCTGAACGCCAGCACGGCCCGCTCTTGTGCCTGGCTGGCAATGGGCTCCAGCAGATGAATCTCAACGTCGCTCTGCTCATGGCTAAACAGTCGCAGCAGATGTGAGAGCAAATCGTCATTGCCAATAAACGGCGCTATCGCATCGACCTCGCCATTGCGCAAATAGCGGATGGCTACAGGTTGCAGTGGTACCCGGCTGTCAATGGCCGCCGACAGCAACCGCCCATGAAAGGTACGCACCGAGCACCCATCCGTGGTGGTGCCTTCGGGAAACATCAGCAGGGGTAGCGGCTGTTGCAGGTGACGGGTCATTTGCTCACGAATCACCTGGCTGTCTCCCGCACCACGGCGGATAAACAAACTGCCTGCCTTGGCCGCCAACCACCCGGCCACCGGCCAGCCACGCACCTCGGCTTTGGACAGAAATGACAGCGGGGTCAGTTGCCCCAGCAATGCAATATCGGTCCAGGACACGTGATTGCTCACCCACAGCATCGGCGTTGCCGGGATTTCCCCGACCACGGTGACGCGAAAGGGCAGGGCGCTGCTCAGGCGTGTCATAAAAAACTGCGACCAGCGCTGGCGGCGATCCATTGTGCTGTTCAGGCCCAGGCGTTCAAGCAGCCCGAACATGCCCGCCATGCCCAGCCCCAGACTGACCACCCCGAGCACCCGTGCCACCCGGGCATACCGGCGCAAGCGGCGCATCACACGGCCGCCTTGAAGTGACGCGCATAGCGCGGGCACAGTTCATCACGCTTGAGCAGGATGAAGACGTCGGCCACCTGAAAGTCTTCATCCCAGCAGGGCTCGCCGCAAATCCTCGCGCCCAGGCGCATATAGGCCTTGAGCAGCGGCGGCATTTCCGTGATGACGTTGCTGGGCACTTCCTGCGCCGGCAGCGGATTTTTCGGCTCGGCGCGTAGATGCTCCGTACACAAGTAACGCTCGCGCAGACGCTGCATGATCGCCCGGGCCTGAATGCCACCATCCTGCATCGGGATGCTGGCGCAGCCCATCAGGTAGCGATAATTGCCCTGGTTAAGGACTTCGGCCAGTTCACCCCACAGCACGGCGATGGTGCCACCATTGCGGTAGGCCGGGTCGACGCAGGTGCGCCCGATTTCAAGCAGCGGCCCCTGCAGGTTGGCCAACCCGTGAAGGTTGAACTCTTCTTCGCTGTAAAAATGGCCGATACGTTGTGCCGCGCTGTGATCCAGCAGGCGGGTGGTGGCAACCAACTGGCCGCTATTGAGATCGCGTACCCCGATATGTTCGCAATAAGCGTCATAGCCGTCCTCGTCCAGCCCGTGTTCGGCGCTTTTGAGTTTGGCCTTCAACTCGTCGCTGAACACACGAAAACGTAGGGTCTGAGCCTCGCGCAATGCCGCGGGGCCGAGCAAACGCTCAGCCTGCAAGCGACGTTCTGGAGCGGTGTCGCGGATACGGGCGATCTGGGACATTGCGAATCTCCGTGCAGGCACTGTGCCCGCTCTGGGTATCTGCCAATCGACTGAGGTGTGCAACTTCAGGCTAAGCAGGTGCAATGTCACCACTGTGACGTTTGGATGATGCTTGTGTGACAGGGGGGCGGGAGGAACTGTCGGTAGCGCCTGACGTCTCAAGAGGGTGAAATAAGTCCTGCCAAAACCGCTCGCCGGGTTTAATGTTCACCCACGTTTATTGGTTGATGAGTTTTTATGCTTAAAGCGCTGTTATCTTCTGCCTGTGCTTTGTTGCTGACCCTGGGTGTGAGCCTGTCTGCCCAGGCCAACTGGTACCTGGACGGTGAGTCGTCACGGCTGTCATTTATCACCACGCAAAATGCCAATATCGCCGATGTGCACCGCTTTCTGGTCCTGCATGGCAAGGTTGACCGCAAAGGCCTGGCGCAATTGCGTATTGAGATGGACTCGGTCAACAGCTCAGTGCCACTGCGTGATGAGCGCATGCGTGACGTGTTGTTTGATTTCAAGCACTTCCCGGAAGCGCAGATCAGCGCGCAGATCGACCTGCAACCGATCAATGACCTGGCCTCCGGTGCGCAACTGGAATTGCGCTTGCCGGTAACGGTCAGCTTGCGCGGCAAACAGCACACCTATCAAGCCGAGCTATTGGCCACCCGTCTGGATGAACGACGCTTTCAGGTCGTGACCCTGGAGCCGCTGATGCTGCAAGCCGAAGATTTTGGCCTGCAACCGGAGCTTGAAACCTTGCGCAAACTGGCCGGGCTTTCGGCCATCAGCTTTTCAGTACCGGTGAATGCGGTGCTGATTTTCACGGCCCGTTAAGATGGCCGGCGCAGTGTTTGGCTGGCGCAGTGACAATAGTTTTGAGTTGCTGATCGACGGGCCGCAGTTTTTCCCGCGCATGCTGGCCGTCATTGAACAGGCTCAGGAGCAGATCGATCTGGAGTTGTATCTGGTTGAGGCCGGTGACTGTGCCGAAACCATCGTCCAGGCCCTGGAACAGGCGGCCTGGCGCGAGGTGCGGGTGCGTTGCCTGTTTGACGCCTACGGAAGTCTGGGATTGGGCCCGGCGTTGCGCCGCAGGCTGATCGAAGCCGGGGTTGAGCTGCGGCATTACAACCCGCTGAGCTGGCGCCGTGGCCTCAACAATCTGTATCGCGATCATCGCAAGCTGTTGTTGGTGGATCAGCAATTGGCTGTGGTGGGTGGCACCGGCGTCACCGATGAGTTCTGGCGCCCCACTGAAAACAGCTGCGACTGGCATGAGGTGATGGTGCAGATGCAAGGTCCGCTGGTGCTGGACTGGCAGATGCTGTTTGATCGTCAGTGGCGGGCCAATATCAGCCGCAAGGCCTGGAAACCGGCGACCCACTTCGGCCTGGCGCGCTTGCCCGGTGTGCCCGACGAGGCTGAGGGTATGGGGCGCGTGGCCTACGCCGATGCCCATCAACATCGCGATATCCTGCAATCGCTGGTGCGCGCGATCAACAGCGCCAAGCAGCGCATCTGGCTGGCCACGCCTTACTTTCTGCCGACCTGGAGCGTGCGCCGTTCATTGCGCCGGGCAGCAGCGCGGGGTGTCGATGTGCGGTTGCTGCTCACCGGGCCGCGCACCGACCACCCTTCGGTGCGCTACGCCGGGCACCGTTATTACCCGCGGCTGCTCAAGTCCGGAGTGCAGATACTGGAATATCAGCCCTGTTTTCTGCATTTGAAAATGGTCCTGATCGACGATTGGGTCAGCGTTGGCTCATGCAATTTCGACCACTGGAACCTGCGTTTCAACCTTGAAGCCAACCTTGAGGCGCTGGATCCGGCGCTTACCCAGGCGGTGGCGGCCAGCTTTATCGCCGACTTCGCCCAAAGTCAGCCCGTCAGCCTGCAAGACTGGCAATCACGCCCCCTCTGGCGACGGGTGAAGCAGCGCATCTGGGGCTGGGTTGACCGGCTGGTGGTGAATATTTTGGGGCGGCGCCACTGAATTTCGCCCTGCACGCGGTTACTTAAGCGTTGATAACGTGCAAAATCGAGCCACTTCACGGCAGCGGACGAACGTGAGGCATGATTATCTGGAGCGTTTTGCATGACACCTTCGTTGTTATTGGCCGTTCTGGCCTCAGGCTTTATCTATGGGATCACGCCGGGCCCGGGCGTGCTGGCTGTTTTCGGCATTGGCGCTGCCCGTGGGCGACGTGCCGGCGCCGGTTTTCTGTGCGGGCATTTGCTCGGCGATGTGATCTGGTGCAGCACGGCGCTGATTGCCATCGTCGGCGCACGTGAATTTGGCAGCACTGCCTTCAACGTGCTGGGCTTGATCAGCGGCTTGTACCTTTTCTGGCTGGGCCTGCGTGCCGTTCGCGCCCAGGGCAGCAGCAGTGCTCAACAAGGCCCGGCGCGACAGCCGTTTGCCCACGGGATTTTCTTCGGATTGACCAACCCCAAAGCGTATCCGGTGGCAGTGGCGACGTTCACTGCGCTGTTGTCCAGCCGCGCAGAGTTACTGACCTGGGCCATGTTGCCCTGGTTGATTGCGTTGAGCTTTGTGGGTGGGGCGCTGGCCTACATGATTCTGGTGGGTGTTGTTGGCGCCGGCCATGTCAGGGCGCTCTATCAGCGCCATGAGTTACTGATTACCCGGCTGTGCGGGGTGATGTTTATCGGTTTTGCCATCAGTGCGCTGATGCATGCGCTGCCCGGATTGTTGCAAGCGATCGTTTGAAATAACGGGCAGGGGGGATGCAGTGTGGACAATGTCATCGGGGATGAAAAAGGGTGGGGTAGGGTTTGGATGGCAATGCAGTTGCAGGATTTTGCTGTGTAGCGAAGCTTTCAAGTGGATTGAAAGCCAGGAAGAAGTGGAGCGGGTGGCGGGAATCGAACCCGCGTGATCAGCTTGGGAAGCTGGAGTAATACCATTATACGACACCCGCTCAGAGCGGCTGACTTTGTACCAGAAGATGGCAGCGATGAGAAGTTTTATTCTTGAAATGTGTTGTTTTAGCAGCTTTTTCGTTCTGTTGATTGCCTCGGGCACCCTCACAACGACAGTGAGGGTGGGTGAGGTCGGGTTGGCTTTAAAAACTCGAGCAGGGCGTTTTTACTGCTGTGGCTGGCGCTCCTGTTTTCCATATCGAGAAAATGCCCGGTGTTTTCCAGGCTGATGAACCGGCTGTTGGCAATCGGCTGGGCAAAGTGCCGGGCGTCGCTGGCCACGGTGTATTCGTCCCATTGGCCATTGATAAACAGCACCGGTATATCGATACCCTGCGTGGCACTGAGAAAGCCTTGCTGATCGTTGTTCAGGACCTGGTCTATATGAAAGTGCATTTGCGCGTATTCATGCTCGGCCAGGCTGCTGACGTGCCTGAAGTTGAAACGCTTGAACAATGGCGGCAAATGCTTGCCCAGTGTGTCGTTGACCAGATTGCCCACCTGAGTGCGGTTGCAAGCTGCCAGGCAATGACGGCCACGCTCCAGGTAATCGCGCATGGCGTCGTTGATCAGCGGCGAAAACGAACTGATCACGGCCTTTTCGATGCGTCGCGGCGCACACGCCAGGGCGGTAAGTGCCGCTGTCCCGCCCCATGAAAATGACAGCAGGTAGTTCGCGTCAAAATGCTCTATCAGCTCCAGCAAAATTTGAGCTTCTATTTCCCTCGTCAGCATCTTCTGATGAGGGTTATGAGGCCTGGAGTTGCCCGCGTAGGGCTGGTCATAGAGAACAACGTTTAAATGCGGGTGGAGGTTTTTCAGGGTCTGGCCAAAGGACGCAGTGGTGGCCATCGAACCATTCACCAGGATGATGGTGTTTAGCGCCGTATCGCAGCGATAAAGCTCGGTGTGGATACGGTATTGGCCTTGAATGTCGAGCACGGCAATTTCGGGCTTCATCATGGCGTCAGACTCCAGTGAATCGAGCGTCGGTCTGACTGATGGTGCTCTGTGATTGTTACAGAAAGGGGTGGGCCTCGTTGCCGGCTAATTTGCTGGAGAGGGTTGGAATTGCACAACTTCCTGCTCGCTCAGCGCCCGGTACTCGCCGGGGGCCAGCAGGCTGTCGAGCACCAAGGGGCCGATGCTTTCGCGGTGCAGGCGCACGACCTTGTTGTTGAAGAAGCCAAACATGCGTTTGACCTGATGATAACGGCCCTCAACGATGCTCAGGCGGGCACTGCAAGGGCCAAGCAGTTCCAGCCCGGCGGGCTGCGTGGTCAGGTCTTCAAAAGCGAAATAGATTCCCTCACGAAATTTGCTGATATACGCGTCGGTAATTTCCTGCTCGGTCTCGACGTAATACACCTTGGGCATCTTGGTCTCGGGCTGAGTGACATGACGCGACCATTGGCCGTCATTGGTAATCAGCATCAACCCGCTGGTGTTGAAGTCCAGCCGACCTGCGATATGCAGGTCGTGTTTGTCCGGCTCATCCAGCAAGTCGATCACCGTAGGATGTTCCGCATCCTGGGTGGCGCTTACACATCCGGGTGGCTTGTGCAGCATGAAGTAACGCGCCGGTTTGCCTGCCTGCAAGATTTGCCCGTCGAACTCAACCTGGCTGAATGCCCGGATTTCGTGACGTGGATCGGAGATAACCTGCCCATCAACCTGGATGCGCTTCTCTATCAGGAGCAAGCGTACTTGCTGGCGGTTGAACTGGGGGCGGTTGCTCAGAAAACGGTCTAAACGCATAGCGATCAATCACAAGGAATTCATGCGCGTATCTTACGTGAGGCTCTGCGCCCGTGCAGGCGGCAATTGACTTGCAACGTTCGCGCAACGAGGGCACAGGCAGGCGAGGTCACGTAGCTCAAGTGGTAATGCCTGTATGACCTTGGGATCAATATTGACGGTATGGCACCAGCAGGATTGAGCCGCGATATCCGGGCTGGCCATGGAGCAGTCGTTTCGAGCG
The DNA here is from genome assembly GCF_009600545.1 of Pseudomonas sp. FSL R10-1339. NCBI lineage: Bacteria > Pseudomonadati > Pseudomonadota > Gammaproteobacteria > Pseudomonadales > Pseudomonadaceae > Pseudomonas > Pseudomonas sp. FSL R10-1339. Next base: position 7,672 of record NZ_WIVQ01000134.1, read on the forward strand.
CCGCATGCTGGGCACAGGTCAGGGGTGGTCATTTCAGCATGTCCATGGAAATAGTTGATGGCTTGATAATAATCCTTACAAGGGTAGGAAAACGATCGTTATTTATAATCAGTGTGGAGGTTGGGTCTTTTTGATTAGGTGCTGAGGATAAAGAAGATCGCACGTATCCTCAGGAAATTCCCTACATAATAACCTGTTGTTAAATAATAATGTCCGTTTAGGATTGGGGGGGCGGCAAGTTGCTTGTCGTGAACAATTTTCAGTATTTGATTGGGGGCGTATATGAAATACGTGTACTTGTTGTGTGCGATGTTGTTTTATTCTTCGGTTTCTTTAGCCAGTGTGGTTGAAAGTTGTCCGCGTGCTGAAACCGTGACGCTCAGAAATGGTATCTATACGGCGCCAGCCAATGCTTCCGCAGCTGAATGGATCGCTGTGGCAAGCGCCCCGACAGCGTCACCGTTGCAAACATTCGAAGCCGCTGTTTTTTATCCAGCCAATAACGAGGCAGGGTCTACGGGGCGGATCGGGTACTGCGAGTACAGGGCGGCGGACAGGTCACTTCTGAACTTGCATTATAATAATCCGGATGCTTCCGGTGACGCCATGACTCTGGTGGAGGCTAGGCTCTGTACGTAAACCCAAGAAATACGATTTTCTGTAAAATACACCGCCATTAAAGCCAGGAGGCCAAGATGG
>NZ_WIVQ01000135.1:0-8349 GCF_009600545.1 Pseudomonas sp. FSL R10-1339
GAGCCGGATTTGAACCGACGACCTTCGGGTTATGAGCCCGACGAGCTACCAGACTGCTCCATCCCGCGTCTGTGGGGTGGATTCTACAGCGATACGCTGGGCTGTCAAACGTTAATTTAGAAAAATTCGTTATGCGTCAATTGCTTAGCTAGAAAATACAGCTATAAAAAGACCTGCAGGCCCTGTTCCGTATGGGGTGTAGCTCTATTGAGGGTAGAGATTCGATTGAAAAAAACAATTCAGCTGCGATTTTTCCCGCGTCTGTCGGGGAGAATCAAGACTACTGGTGCTATATACAGTTCGCGGTGACATACTTGCGCCGAGTATTGCCTACCTCCTTGAAGAACACCGCCTTACATGACGCAGCGCAAAATCATCCACGTCGACTGTGACTGTTTCTATGCCGCTATTGAGATGCGTGATGACCCGAGCCTGGCAAACAAGCCGATGGCTGTCGGGGGCTCGGCTGATCGGCGCGGGGTCATCTCGACCTGTAATTATGAAGCTCGGGCTTATGGCGTGCGCTCGGCAATGGCGTCCCGGCATGCGCTCAAGCTGTGCCCGGACCTGGTCATCGTCAACGGCAGGATGGATGCTTATAAAGAAGCGTCCAGAGAGATTCACGGCATCTTGCGCGACTACACCGAGCTGATTGAGCCGCTGTCTCTGGATGAAGCCTATCTGGATGTATCCGACAGCCCGCATTTTGCCGGCAGTGCCACGCGCATAGCTCAGGACATCCGCCGGCGCGTTTCCAATCAGTTGCATATCACGGTGTCGGCCGGGGTAGCCCCCAACAAGTTTCTGGCCAAAATTGCCAGTGACTGGCGCAAGCCCAACGGCTTGTTCGTGATCACCCCTGATCAGGTTGATGATTTCGTGTCTGCCTTGCCGGTCAATAAGCTGCATGGCGTGGGCAAAGTCACGGCGGACAAGCTTGGGCGCCTGGGTATCGAAACCTGCCTGCAACTGCGTGATTGGAACAAACTGGCTCTGGTGCGGGAATTCGGCAGTTTTGGTGAGCGGTTGTGGGGGTTGGCGCAGGGGATTGATGAGCGTCCGGTGCAAAGTGACAGTCGGCGTCAGTCAGTCAGCGTGGAAAACACTTACGATACTGACCTGCCAGATCTGGCCTCTTGCCTGGAGAAACTCCCGGAGTTGCTAGAGACCCTGAACCGGCGTATTGGCCGTATCGACAGCAGTTATCGCCCCGGCAAGCCGTTTGTCAAAGTGAAGTTCCATGACTTTACCCAGACCACGCTGGAGCAATCCGGTGCCGGGCGCGACCTTGAGAGTTATCAGGGGTTGTTGAGCCAGGCGTTTGCGCGCGGTGCCAGGCCCGTGCGATTGCTCGGGCTGGGCGTGCGTTTGCATGATTTGAACAGTGGTTTTGAGCAGCTGGAGCTGTTCAAGGGGTAGGCTGGTTTGCTGGTTGGGGGAGCGGGCTTGCTCGCGATGCTGGCGTGCGGTCTGTCAGGAAAACCGCAGCCATATCATCGCGAGCAAGCCCGCTCCCACATGTCAGAGTTGCGTCAACTGACGCCGGGATCCGCTACCAGTCTCCCGGCATTTTTGGTCAAGGATTGAAGAAATTCACGTTGCAGCTCAGGATCGTTGCGCGTGAGTTCGATCAGGCTTTGTTCCAGTTCGCTGGCTTCTTCTTCCAGCCCCAGTTCCGACAGGCGTTTGACCCGATGTACCCATTGGTTGACGTCGTCACCCTCCAGGTCGTCGTAGATCAGGTTATGTGCTTCGAGCAGCTTGCCACGCAGGTGACTGCTGATCGACAGGGTCGAATCGGAATGGGTTTCGTCCTGGGCGTCTTCCACCATGATGGTCAGCTTGCCGACGTGATTGAGATCCTGTTCGGCAAAAGGGCTGTCCAGCAGGTTGAGGCGCAGCACGCCATTGCGGTCTGTGGTCAGCTCGTGGGTCTGTTTGCCAGCCTTGATCACCACCGGGCGTTCGGCCCAGGGCAGGCTTGAATATTCCAGGCGCTTGTCACGCTGAACATCATCAATCCCCGCCAGGTTCTGCTCGGCGCGGCCATGGGACTGCACGTTCATCGCCGGGTTTACCCCTGCAAAGCCGTAGTTGATCCAGTCTTTGGTCACGCTGTCAGGCAGTTGCCCGAACATGAACACATTAAGCACATTGGCACCTACCCCGGCGACAATAGCCACCGCGCCCAACGGAATCTCGTAGACTTCGCGCCAGGGTTGGTATGGGGTGTAGCGGTCGTAATGACGTGTGACATCGAACTCGGTGACCTCGAAGGTCTTCTGTTCATTGATGCGCACACGACGTTGCGGCAGCTCAAGCACAGTTGGCGAGCCGACATCGATCTGCAGGCTGTGGGCGAGCAGTTTGCGCTCGATGCGTTCCTCGTGCTCGCTGCGTTGCGACATGTGATTGGCACAGCCGCTCAGCAGCAGGGCGCCGCACATGGCGGCGCCCCCGAGGGTCAAGGTGTTTCGAGTGAACATGGCGTCTCTATCTGGTTTCAGCGAGCGATACGGGCCTGAAGGAAGGCAAGCACATCAGCAACGGGCAGGGCTTGCGGCTCTGCTTCGGTGCGGCTCTTGTATTCCAGATTGCCTTCAGCCAGGCCACGGTCGCTGACCACGATCCGGTGCGGGATGCCGATCAGTTCCATGTCTGCGAACTTGATGCCGGGGCTGGTTTTCTTGTCGCGATCGTCCAGCAGCACTTCAAAGCCAGCTGCAGTCAGTTCGGCATAGAGCGTGTCGGTAGCTTCACGTACGGCTTCGGTTTCGTAGCGCAGCGGTACCAGGGCAACCTGGAACGGGGCCAGGGCATCGCTCCAGATAATGCCACGCTCGTCGTTGTTCTGCTCGATGGCTGCGGCAACCACGCGGGAAACACCAATGCCGTAGCAGCCCATGGCCAGGGTGACCGGCTTGCCGTTTTCGCCCAGTACCTGGCACTTCATGGCTTCGCTGTACTTGGTGCCCAGCTGGAAGATGTGACCCACTTCGATACCGCGCTTGATTTCCAGCGTGCCTTTGCCGTCCGGGCTAGGGTCGCCGGCCACCACGTTGCGCAGGTCGGCAACGGTCGGTACTGGCAGGTCGCGCTCCCAGTTCACGCCGAAATAGTGTTTGTCGTCGATATTGGCACCCACACCGAAGTCGCTCATCAGCTCGACCGAGCGATCAATGATGCATGGCAGTGGCAGGTTCAGCGGGCCCAGAGAGCCAGCGCCGGCGCCGATGGCGTCACGCAGTTCGGCATCCGAGGCCATGACCAGCGGGCTGTGCACCAGCGGATGGTTGGCAGCCTTGATTTCGTTGAGTTCGTGATCGCCACGGATCACCAGAGCGATCAGTTTGCCAGCTTCGGCGGCGTGAACGATCAGGGTCTTGACGGTTTTCTCGATTGGCAGGTCATAGCCATCAACCAATTGCGCGATGGTCTTGGCATCCGGTGTGTCGACCAAGCGCAGCTCCTGGGTGGCAGCAGGGCGCGAAGTTTCGGCGGGTACGGCTTCGGCTTTTTCGATGTTGGCCGCGTAGTCGGAACCATTGCTGAACACGATATCGTCTTCGCCGGATTCAGCCAGAACGTGGAACTCGTGGGAGCCGGCACCGCCGATGGAGCCGTTGTCGGCTTCAACTGGGCGGAAGTTCAGGCCCAGGCGGGTGAACACGTTGCAGTAGGCCTGGTGCATACGGTCATAGGTGACCTGCAGCGAAGCGGTGTCTGCGTGGAAGGAGTAGGCGTCCTTCATGATGAATTCGCGGCCGCGCATCAAGCCGAAGCGCGGGCGGATTTCGTCACGGAATTTGGTCTGGATCTGGTACAGGTTGATTGGCAGCTGTTTGTAGCTGTTCAACTCGTTGCGGCACAGGTCGGTGATCACTTCTTCGTGGGTCGGGCCCACGCAGAACTCGCGACCGTGGCGGTCTTTAAGGCGCAACAGTTCAGGGCCGTACTCTTCCCAACGGCCGGACTCCTGCCACAACTCAGCTGGCTGGATACTCGGCATCAGCACTTCCAGAGCGCCTGCAGCGTTCATTTCTTCGCGAACAATGGCTTCGGCCTTGCGCATGATCCGCAGGCCCATGGGCAGCCAGGTGTAGAGGCCCGAAGCAAGTTTGCGAATCATGCCTGCGCGCAGCATCAGCTGATGGCTGATAACGACCGCATCTGAAGGCGTTTCTTTCTGTGTGGCGAGCAAATATTGACTGGTGCGCATGGTTAGCCGGTGCCGTTGCTGATGACTAGAAATGACTCGGCATTGTACGGGCGAGATCTGCCTGCGTACAGGGCGGGTGGGGGAGGTGTGCTCCCCCTCGTGTTTATTGGGCCTTTTCCAGGTCGACAACGGGCTTTTGCCGGGCCCGGCGGCTCTCCTGATACCAGTGCAAGGCAATCAGCAGCAGCGTCGGGATGCCCATCACCGCGGTAATGATAAAGAAGTTGTGATAACCGAACTTCTCGACCATGACCCCCGAGTAACCGCCCATCAAGCGCGGTAGCAGCAGCATGATCGAGCTGAGCAGGGCGTACTGGGTGGCGGAAAATTTGAGGTTGGTCAGACTGGACAGGTAGGCTACGAATGCTGAGGTGGCGAGGCCGGAGCTGAAGTTGTCGAGGGAAATGGTGACAATCAGCATCTGCAGGTTCGGGCCCATATCGGCCAGCAACATGAACAGCAGGTTGGTGCCTGCCGATGCTGCACCACCGATCAACAGAATTGGCAAAATGCCGAAACGCACGATCAACAAGCCGCCCATGCCCGCACCGACAAGGGTCATGATCAGGCCGAAAATCTTGCTGACACCGGCAATCTGATCCTTGGTGAAACCCTGGTCGATATAGAACACGTTGGCCATTACGCCCATGACCGTGTCCGACATGCGGTAGGTGGCAATCAACCCCAGCAGTAGCAGGGCTTGCCAGCGATACCGAACGATAAAGTCATTAACCGGGGTCAGAACCGGAGCCAGGCCGCGTCGTCCGCTGGATGAAAGGCACAACACGGTGAGCAGGGTGTACAGGATGGCGCGTAGAAACGCCCGGTCTTCCAGTATCAGGTTCAGCGGGCTGACCCCTTCAAACAACACGCCAGCAAAATCGGTGTTGTAGAGCTGGGTGAACATGGCCGGGACAGATACCAGCAGTACGATCAGTACAAAAACTGACGCCAGCTGATGGCCAAAGCTGTAGCGCCCGGCCGACAGCTGGGTGCGCAACGGTACCGGCGGTTCGCGCATAAACAGGGTGGTGAGCAGTGCGGGGACCATCAGCAGGCCGAACAGCACGTAGGTGCCGGTCCAGGCCGAATGTTTGTAGTTGAAGCCCGTCGAACCGAAGCCTTCGGCAAAGAACAGGGCGCCCGCCGTGGCCAGCAGGGCCGCTACGCGATAACCGGACATGTAACTGGCGGCGAGCGCGGCCTGCCGGTTGTCTTCGGCGATTTCCAGGCGATAGGCATCGACGGCAATGTCCTGGGTCGCCGAAGCGAAAGACACTACAACCGCAATGGCAATCAGCCAGGACAGATGTTTTTGCGGGTCACAAAAGCCCATGCCGATCAGGCCCAGGATAACCAGTGACTGTGACAGCACCAGCCATGAGCGACGCCGGCCAAGTTTGCCGAGTAATGGCAGGCGCCATTGGTCCAGCAGCGGCGACCACACCCATTTGAAGGCGTATGCCAGCCCGATCAGGCTGGCATAGCCAATGGTTTCGCGGGCCACACCGGCTTCGCGCAACCAGACGGAAAGGGTTGAAAACACCAGCATGTACGGCAAGCCGGCGGCAAAACCGAGCAGCAACAGCACTAGGGTCGAGGGGCTGGAATACGCAGCTAGCGCTTCGCGCCAGGTTTTACGGGGCATGGACTGGAGTCTGCCTCTGGTTGCGGAAACAAAGGGCGCACTCTAACCGCAGTGCTCTATCTGGCGCCAGCCATGGCGTCGCATATCCACGCGATTATTCATGATGCTCAAGCCTTCTGCCCGCAAACGCGCGCGCTGTTCATCACCAGACGGGCTACCTGCAGGCAGACTGATACGACCACCGGCGGCGAGCACCCGGTGCCACGGCAGGCGCGTATCGTCGGGGAGCTGGCTGAGCGTTCGCCCAACCCAGCGCGCTGCGCGACCCAGACCCGCCGCTTCGGCGAGTTGCCCATAAGTAACCACGTAACCTGCAGGCACCATCATCAAGGTTGAATACAGCGCCGTGCGCCGAATCTCGGCGGGAGTTTGAAGAATGTCTGGCAGTGTATTCAAGGGACACTTCTGGTCAAGATGGGGGTTGTTACAGAACTATAGAATGAACTCCGGCACAATGAGTCGGTCTTTCTTCCTCAAGGGCGTATCCATCCGGATAATGCCGGCATTCTTCCGTTTTTCTGAGTTTCGCATCCGCTTATGTTGTCCAGAACCCTGTTATGCCTTGTTGTCATGTGCCTTGCTGCGCCCGTGTTTGCCGATACGGTGTGGTTGAAAAACGGCGACCGCCTGAGCGGCAAGATCAAAGTCTTTGATGGCGGCAAATTACTGATTCAGACCGAGTATGCGGGGGCCGTGCCCATTGACTGGAAGCAGGTCAAGACCCTGGAAAGTGATCAGGAATTGCTGGTCAAGCAGGATGCCTGGACCGGTGAAAAGGCCAAGTCATTGCAGGCGGCCGAAGACGGCAGCGTAACCCTGGTCAACGGTGAAGCACCGAAAACCGTAGCTCTGGCCAGTATCCAGCAACTCATCAAGCCCAAACCGCTGGTCGAAGACATGGTCTGGAAAGGCAATGTTGATGTGGCGATGGACTACAAACGGGCGGACAAGGATACCGACGACTACGATCTCGATTTCAAGACCACTGCCCGCCACGGCGCCTGGCGTCATCACGCAGAGGGTGAGTACAACCGCGAGTTTCAGAACGATGTGGTAACCACGGATAACTGGACTGCTGAGTACGCGCTGGATTACTTCATCAGCGACAAGTGGTACTGGCAAGGTCGTTTGACCTATAACCGCGACCGGGTGGAAGACATTTCCCGTCAGCGTACAGTCGGTACCGGCCCCGGCTACCAGTTCTGGGATGACGAATTGGGCGCATTCTCGCTGGGCTCACTGCTCAATCGCACTGATTACGAATACTCTGACGGTAAGAAAGACAACTTCTACTCGCTGGCCATGAAGTGGGATTACAACCGTTACCTGATGGGCAAAACAGTCTCGTTTTTCACCAATGGTGAATTGGGCAAGTCGCTGGAAGGGGAGTCGGACTACAGTCTCGATTCCGAAATCGGCTTGCGTTACAAGGTCACGGAATGGGCATCGCTGAATCTAAAGGCCGAGAAAGACCTGATTGGCAGCTCGAGTGGCTCTGATAACGCCCTCAACAAGACCCGCTATACCGTAGGGTTTGGCGTGGTCTGGTAGTAAAACCGTACGGCATGACTTGAGAGGGCGGGCTTGGATCTTGTGGGGAATCAGAAAACACCCGTTTGAATTCCAAGGATGTTGAAATTCACCAATGCCTGCCTCATTAGAGGCAGGGCTCTCCCTCAAAAACTAAGGTTCTGACCTGATATCTAGATGCAACCATCGACTTAAGGTATCAGTTGTAGGTCAGGGTAAATGTTGCCGTGCTGTTTGCCACGCCACCACTTACGCTTGCGCCGGTCTGATAATACCGGGCCGTCAGTGGGATTGAGTAGTTGCCGTCGTTCGTGACGGTCCCTACGGTAATATTAGTCGCCAGCTTTACAGGCGTACTGTTGTGAAGTAATTGTAAACCTATGCCCTTGGCCATGGTCCCGGAAGGGGTGGAGTTCAGCGCCAATACACCCTCGACGGCAGACGCATGGGGGCTGCCGTCCAGTTTGACCTGTACACGAGTGTTTGCATCGCAATTTAGCTCTATGGCGAATGGTGTTTCGGCGGCGACGCTACCGGGCCCAGTAAAAGTGCTCATCGGTATTCCATCGCCCATCGGAACGTTGATGGAAGCGCTGGTGACGGAGCAGGCAACGGGAACAATAGTATTAACGCCCACTAATGTGATGTTGGCGGTATAGAAGTTTCCAACAATGGACGCTCTGGCAATTCTTCCGGTGGTAAGAGTTCCTGCTCCTACGGCACCCGCCTTTGTTTTGATAAGTCTTACACGCATACCGCGGGGGATTGAAATATAATTGTTGGCGCCTAGGGGTTCGTCGTACGGTACGATGTAAGTGTTTGATTCATTATTTGTACTTATCCCGACCCCGTCAATATTGGTGTTGTATATTCGGTTTGAATCGCCCCGGGTTTCCTAGACACTCTCCAGGCTCGCTGCGTAACGCTTTTCAAACTCTACCGGTGACAGCTG
>NZ_WIVQ01000136.1:0-8154 GCF_009600545.1 Pseudomonas sp. FSL R10-1339
GTTGTTTGGTCATCTGACACCTCGATCTGGCGAGTATTCTCGCCTAAAAGGGTGTCCGGTTTCATTAGACCACTACAGACACACCATAAAAAAGGCGCCACTAGGGCGCCTAAACCATCTCCACAACCAAAGGAGAAACACAGAGATGGGGTGTATCTGGTAAGCGAACATTTGTTGCTAGCTAGCGATCGTTAATGGACTGGCAGTGGTTACTCAACAATAAATAGAACCTAATCCAAATAAGATTCGAAAATTTCTGCACTCGTCGTCACTTGGCAACCATTAAACACATGCGCTTCAGAAAACCTACCATGGCTACCTTAGTCTATCTTCCGTGTGGGCAGTTAGTACCCATAACCCTGTACTCTACAGTGTTGAGCTTGCCAGCCGAATCTTCAAAGGTCATACGCGAAGGCGCAACAGCACAGTTTATATTGGCTTGCGTCATACTGACGACCTTATGAATATCTAGGTCCATACCATATTTATAATGAACAATTTCAGGGTTAGACTTGCCGTTTTTCAAGGCGTACTGCTCCATCGCCTGCTGGTTCTCTTGCATCATCCGACCGTAAACGCGATCACCACCTCCTTCAGCCATTGCCAAAGACGACAAGGCCAATATTGAAATGGTAAAAAATGCTTTAAATACTTTCATGATTGTCTCCTAGTGCTCACTTACTTCTGACTAGAGGATAACGAATCATACCTTTCAGAATGCTGCCGCGAATATTACTTATGTGTCAGGTATTGTGAGCCCGGCTCCTGGCTTGCAAGGTGTCTAGAGCGTCCGGGGCGATTCAGACAGTTGCTACCGCACCAGTGGGTAGCTCCATCGCATTGATCAAATGGGCTTAACCCACTAGATTTCCCATTTTTTCCTCTGTCGTTGACTAGATTTTCTTAACCGCGCCAAGATTTTCTTAAAATGTGCGCCGAACACTCAGAAAATATTAACCGAAAATGTAAGGGAACGGTGAACACACCTTACGAACTCCCAAATTAAGGGCGATGTTGTCCGCCTATTTTTAATCGGACGCGATAGCCCTTAAATGCGCCAACGAAGCTCTTACTCCAAATCGTTCAAAGCCTAGGTTGTCCAGGCGACAGCGGTCTAGATTTGCTCCAGGATGAATTTCTCAGGGATGCGCTCACAGGACGTGATTCATGCAAGGTGACTTGGGAGTACGCTTACGTCAGTTCACCATCCGCTTACCGTCATACAGCCTTCACGCTCAGTACACTGATCGCGCAAGGGAAAATTTTCTTTCCTTTAACACTGTTTTAAGCCATTAAAGGAAAGTTTTCTTTTCCTTAATGCTGGAGTTTGGGACGTGTATTGACTGGACGCTTACCCGAAAATGGCCGCGCAACCACTATTTTTGGGCTTTCCGCTTATTGGCGGTAAGCGTCCCGCAATCACACCTTGCCGCATTGCGCTTTCTGGACGACCTGGGCTTTGAACGTTTTGGGGTAAGAGCTACGTTGGCGCATGGAAATCCTAGCTATAAGGGTGATCGCGTTCGCTTAAAAATACGCGGACACCATCGCCCTTAATGCTGGAGTTCGGTAGGTGAGTTACTGCTATGGGGCATCTCAGCCAGAACGCAGTCACTGAGTGCGAGCTACCCAACTGAGCTGGGCTTTGAACTGCTGAAAAGCACGGTTATTGGTAGAAGGCTGCCGACCCGTAGAACTCAAGCTGAGTATAATCTTCCTCTTTCCTTCGAAGCTGACGGATTAAATCAAATTCTCTTCCAGTTTTGGAGGCAAGGTCGTCTGCGATCTCTAATGTAGATCTCCTAATTGCAAGCATCGCCATCTTATAGGCGTCGAAATAAGAGTTCCCAGCCGCCAAATTGAAAGCTAGATAAGCTCCGAACGCTGCTGCTGGATAACCCATGACAGGCCATAGATGGGAAATTGTCGCTTGATCTGCGCTCGCTAAACCTGGGGCTATACCGATTTTTGGTAGAAAACCGCGTTCCTCAAATCGCGCTCCATCACAAATGTTTAGAAATGCTAATCGCCGTTTATCCATGACTGGAGCCTGCTCCCATAGATCCTCAAGCGAAACGGATAAATTATCCCCGATGTGCATTTTCACATGTTTAGGAGACCAGTGATCAAACTCACCGTGGGATGCGACCCAAATAATATCGTACTTAGGGTCTTTATAAGCGTCGATGAAGCTTTGTTGCGTGGCTTCGGTGAAGAAGACCACTTTGACGGTGGCTCCGGCAGATTCAAAGATGTGCTTAATTACTTCGGCCTCAAGTTCTTCTGTAAGACTTCCGCCGCCACACCAAATCAAAACATTTTGCGGTTTCCTGTCGGGTTTTGGAGTGGATAACGATGAGGTTAGCGGCCATGTTTCACCCCACACTTTAAGCTGTATCGCTTGCAGCGGGGTGCACTCAGTATCAAGAATCAACTGGTATAAAGGTTTTGCGTTGAACGGAAATGGAGAAAAGCAATAGCTTCTAGTTAGGGCTGTTTCGTATTCTGTAGAATTCCCATACTTAGGGATTCCTATTCTATTTGGAATTGTTAGACTAGAGTTGTCGGAATAAGCGATGGTTTTTGCCACGCCTAAAAAATGGTTGCTTGATTGTACCAGTTGCTCGATAAAAGTCTGAGTATCACGCTCAATGAATATTTTCTCGTCGCCTAAAGCTGCGAGATAGCCATGCTCACCGAACGGAATAGATATGTACAGATCTTGTGCATTGATATTGGAGTTGGCTGTCAGCAACTGGTGCCACAGCAGTAAACCGTCAAGCGTGACGTGGGTTTTACCGGCGTTCAAGCTGTTGACGACAAACGGCAAAATTGAGCCGCTCCGCATTGCTGCATCACGAAAGAAAGTAATTCCGTCAAGCTTTGACTTATAGAAACCTTGGACAAGGTTTATCTTTCTGAGAAGCGCGGATGGGTCTCCATCCTTATTGCCTGCATAGATAGTGGCTAGCAGTTGCAGCTTATGCGGCTCAGCGAGGTTTTCATTGAAGTCGGCGAGTGCCTTTGCTGCCCACTCATGCGATGCTTTGCTTGAGAACGTACTTGCTGTGGTAGACAAGGTGTAATAATGAACGGCACGGACTTCATCTGGTAGAGTATTTTTGCCAGCGACAGACTCTAGGTATGGAACGAAAGTCTTGGCCAAGTCAGGCGCTTCTTTTGCTGCCCAGCATGCCATTTGACTTCCAAGATTTGCTTCGTCAATGTAGATGTATTCCGCAGGCAGATTCATCGTGTCTGTAAAAGTCGATGCGGCGAAGGGCCATAGCTCGCGTGCTATATTGTTCATGGCTGTTCGCTCGCGAGCGTAGTAGTAGAAGGCGCTGAAGAATTTCACCATCACCGGCACAAACCCTGGCCAGGTTCTTACCACCGCTGATGAATAGAAGTCAAAGATTCTCCCTAGATGTAAATTTTTTGAGTGACTGTCTCTGGTGTCTTCTGATAACGCCCATCCAATCCAGCTCCCCATATCAGTTAGTTCATATATACGGTATGACGCGTGAAGTGTTTCGGTAGCAAAAATGAACTGGTAATAGTGGGGCAATAGACTGTCTTCGGCAGGGGCACTATTTTGCTGATCAATTATAAGGCAGATTAGGCGTCGGACTTCTGCATGCGAGATGGATGAAGCTAAAGTGGCGTCACGGAAAACTTTGTCAAAGTGCTCATGCAGAATCGCTAGGCTTTGTTCGAGGTTCAATACATTGCTTCCTTCTAGTCTGCATTGATCAATTTATGTATCCGTTGGCCTCAGTCGGACTGCTCCTCTCTATGGGCACTGTCAATGTCGAGCACCTAAACTGGCTGTGGATGTTTTGGCCGCTGTCAATCCTACCTGCAATCGGCAGGATTTATGTCAACCTTTGCCCCAATCATTGACAGTCAATCCAGTTCAGTAAGTATCGGGCGGTAGCCCCGGTTTCGCGGGGGATTTCGGTGTCAATGGTGATTGGACATAGGTGATACCATGCATTACTGGCCCGATGATCCGCTGGTGGCCGAAGCCACGGCGCGGATCAAGCCGCGTAAGGTGTAGCGACCGGGCGTACGCATCGCGAGCAAGCCCGCTCCCACAAAAATTGCGCAGATCTTGTGGGAGCGGACTTGCTCGCGATGGCATCAACGCGGTGAGTAGAGCTTCACGACCCGATATAGCTGGTCTTGACCACGGTGTAGAATTCTTGCGCATAGCGGCCCTGCTCGCGCGAGCCATAGGACGAGCCTTTGCGCCCGCCAAACGGCACGTGGTAATCCACACCCGCCGTGGGCAGGTTGACCATCACCATCCCTGCCTGGGAATGACGCTTGAAGTGATTGGCATATTTGAGCGAGGTCGTGGCAATACCCGCCGACAAGCCAAACTCGGTGTCATTGGCCATCGCCAGGGCGGCTTCGTAGTCTGCAACCTTGATGATATTGGCTACCGGGCCGAACACTTCTTCGCGGCTGATGCGCATGTCGGCCGTGCTGTCGGCAAACAGGGCCGGGGCCAGGAAATAACCCTCGGTATCGCAGGTCACCAGGCTGCCTCCGGCAACCAGGCGGGCGCCTTCGTTGCGGGCGATGTCGATGTAACCCAAATCCTGGTCGAGCTGCGCTCGGGACACCACCGGGCCGATATCAATCCCGGCCTGCAAGGCATGCCCGACCTTGACCGAACGCATGCGTTCGGCCATCGCCTCGACGAATTTGTCGTGGATGCCCGCGGTAACAATCAGGCGGCTGGAGGCGGTGCAACGCTGGCCGGTGGAGTAAAACGCACTCTGCACCGCCAGTTCGACCGCTTGCTTGAGGTCGGCATCGTCGAGGATGACCTGTGGGTTTTTACCGCCCATTTCCAGCTGCACCTTGGCCTGGCGCGACACACAGCTGATGGCGATCTGGCGACCGACGCTCACCGAGCCGGTAAAGCTTATACCGTCCACTTTCGGGCTGTTGACGATAGCGTCGCCAACCACGCGGCCGCTGCCCATCACCAGGTTGAACACGCCTGCCGGGAAGCCTGCGCGAGCAATGATCTCGGCCAGTGCCCAGGCGCAACCCGGTACCAGATCGGCCGGCTTGAACACTACACAGTTGCCATAGGCCAGGGCCGGGGCGATCTTCCAGGCGGGGATGGCGATGGGGAAGTTCCATGGCGTGATCAGGCCAACCACGCCCAGGGCTTCACGGGTGACCTCCACATGCACACCGGGGCGCACCGAAGGCAGGTAATCGCCCGACAGGCGCAGGCATTCACCGGCGAAAAACTTGAAGATATTGCCGGCACGGCTCACTTCACCGATGGCTTCGGGCAGGGTCTTGCCTTCTTCACGAGCCAGCAGGGTGCCCAGTTCTTGCTTGCGGGCGAGGATTTCGCTGCCGACCTTGTCCAGCGCATCGCTGCGCGCCTGGATGCCGGAGGTCGACCAGGCAGGGAACGCAGCCCGTGCCGCATCAATGGCAGTCTGGACCTGGGCGACGTCAGCCTTGGCATATTCGCCAATCACATCGCTCAGGTCGGAGGGGTTGATATTGGTGCTGTATTCAGTGGCTGTTACCCACTCGCCACCGATGTAATTGTCGAAACGCTTTGAACCAGTCATCAAATTTCTCCACACGTGGACAGGCATCGATTTCCAGTAGTTATACGTCATCGTACGACTTCAGGCAAAAACAATCGGCGCGGCGAAACTGAGCGAGGGAGGGAACCGTCTGATTGGGTTTCAACTGTGGGAGCTAGCCTGCTCGCGAAGACTGTATTCGCGAGCAGGCTAGCTCCCACAGGGTCAGTCTGCAGGCAGCAGCAATCGGGCCAGCACCGGCAGGTGGTCGGAGATGGTCTGGGTGTCTTCCTGGCGCACATAGCCTTCGATGCGCTGCAGCTTGGGGCTGTGGAAGAGGTAGTCGAGCGTACGGTCGGGCTCGTCCGCGTCGGGGAGATTGGGAAAGTGGGTCAGCCACAGTTCGCGGTCGATGCCGGTAGCTTCAGGGTTGCTGGGGATCATCGGGTACTTTTCCCAGAGCAGGTGCAACTCGCTGTCTTGCGAGTAGCCCTGGCGCAATGGCTCGGGCAGGCGCAAGTACTGGCCGATGGGCAGCAGGTTGAAGTCCCCGCCGATCAACCACGGCGTGCCCTGGCCTTCCAGCTTGTCGGCCAGTTCGGCGACAGTCTGCATTTGCAGGCGCAGGTTGCTGTTGTTGGCGGAGGGCGCATCCAGTTGTGTATTGATTGCTGCCAGTTGCCCGCCATCATTGAGCGGCAGGTAGTTGACCAGCAGCGCAGGCCTGGGCTGGAACTGACGGCTGAGAAAGTTGGTATCGGCCAGGGGCAATTGCAGACGTTCTGCGTGTTCGATCTGGAAGCGGCTGAGGGTGACCAGAGAGCGTCCGACACTGCCGAAAATATGCCAGTCGGGCACAAAGTCGGCCTTCCAGGTAAAGGCCTGGGTGCTGCAGGGGTAGAGGTCGATCAGGCGTTCTTGCAGCAGGGCCAGCTGGTTCTGGTAATCGCTGGCCTTGGCGTTGTCATCGACTTCCTGCAACAGCACGAGATCCGGGCGTTCGTCACGTATGACCCGCGCTACCTCATCAAGGCTGAAGGCCATGTCTTCCCGGGTGGGGCGGGTGTCAGGGCCGCTGCCGTCAGCCAGGTTGTACCAGAATACATAGCGCTTGCCGGCCAGGTACTGGATGTTCCACGTCATTACCTTGAGCGCCTGGCCTGGCACCAGCACCGGGGCGGTGCCAGGGCACGTCAGGGGCAGCACCTCGCGGGCACCGGGCCGCCATGTAACGCTATAAACCAGACATGCCAGCAGCGCTGAGATCAGCAGCAAACCTGATGCGGTGCGGCGTAATAAACGTGACATGAGCTCGACTTAATAACGTTACAGGGAAGGCTCGAACATACCCGACGGCAGTGCGGCCTTCCAAGGTTCTTTGTGTAGGAAATTTCTGTTTTTATAGTTCTGACTTTTCGCTGATCAACATAAATAAACGAAACAGTACGACGGAAACAAACAACTGCAAGAAGCTGTTGGCGCTATCGAGTGCCAGCGATAGCAGTGTGTTGTCGTCTTTGGAAAACAGGGTGTAACTGAATTCCTTGAGCAACATCAGCGGGCCCAGTACGGCCAGTATGCAAACGAAAATCCGCCAGAAATGCCCGCGGGTCAGGGTGAAGCTCGATTTCATGGCCGCCAGCGGAGCATCACCACGCAATACCAGTCGGTACTCGGAGAAGGCCAGTACCACGGTCAGGAAAATGCCCGGAATAAAAAACATCGACAGCCCCAGCACGATCAGCAGCGTGCTGATTGCCGAGAGCAGGGCGAACTTGGGCCAAAGATTAACCGCCGAGGCCAGCAGGTCGCGGTTGCGCGGGCTTTCGCCCTGGCTGCGGGCATCGAGAAACAGGATCAGGGCGGCGGTGTACAGAGGGTACAGCAGCAGCCCGACAACCAGGCCATAACCGGGCGATGCATCCGGGCCTGCGGCGTTGTCGACAATGTGCTGCAGCACAGCTTCAAGGATGACCAGCGGCAGGCACAGCGTTACGATCTGGCTCAGATTGCGCTGGAAGAAGTACAGGGAGTCGCGAAGAACAGTCAGCGGATTCATTGGCAGTTGTCAGCAGTCAAGAGCGGTGCGTCACTTTAACCGATGAGACGCCAAGATGAACAAAAGTTCACGCAGGCCTGATGCTGTTGAAACGGGTTGTAGTGCCCCAATAACGCGTTTGAGCTTCTGCGTAATGCAAGGGGCAGGTTTCTATCTGCAATCGAAAGAGGTTGTCATGAACAGCGAAGAGCAAAGCCTGATTGACGGGTTGTTTACACGGTTGCAGCAGGCCGAGGCAGGATCAGCCCCGCGCGATGCCCAGGCCCAGGCGCGGATCAATGAACATCTGGCGCGTCAGCCTGCGGCAACGTACTACATGGCTCAGGCGCTGCTGGTGCAAGAGGCTGCGCTCAAGCAACTCGACCAGCAGAACAAGCAATTGCAGGCAGAACTGGCTCAGGCGAAGGCTGCTGCGGCACCTGCGCCATCTGGGGGGAGCTTTCTGTCGGGACTTTTTGGCGGTGGCGATCGGGTATCGGCCCCCACGCCCGGCCCAACGTCGGGCACCGGGGGCTGGCGTGATGGCCC
>NZ_WIVQ01000137.1:0-8109 GCF_009600545.1 Pseudomonas sp. FSL R10-1339
ATAATATTCATATAAGTCCTTTTCCTTTTTAGGTAGAAAGCTAGCGGGGCGCCCACAGGTCGGGCAAGCCGGGATCACTGGCGGCAATCAGGCGCTTGAGCAGCACCTTGAGCGCCTGGGCATCACCGGGAGCGAGACGGGCCGACACGTTCTCTTCCACCGCCTTGGCCAGCGCCACCTGTTGCAGCGAGGCCTCGCGGCCGGTGGCGGTCAGCACATAGCGTGGCGCCTGCTGGCTGCCTTCGAGGGCGACCAGGTTCTGCTTTTCAAGAAAGCGCATGCTTGCCACGCTTACCACATGCCCGGTATAGCTGACGAAGTGATTGATTTCATCCAGGGTCAGGTTGTCGCGAATACACAGCACTGACAGGATAAAAAAGGCATGTTCGTCCAGTTGCTGATTGCTCAGCAGGCGATGCAGGGCGTCGAGCAGCTGGTAATGGGCGCGGCCCAGCAAGTAACCGAGCAGGTCTTCGGTGTAGCTGCATTCCGGCGGTGGCGGGGTGGTCGCCAGGCGCAGCTCGCTGCGCGGCTTGCGGGTTGCCAGGGCATATTGGCCACTTTGAAAGGCCAGCGGTGCACGGTCACTGTGATCGAAGGCGAGTACTTCCCCGACGAAAATCACATGGTCGCCGCCTTCATACTGAAAGGCCGTGCGGCACTGAAACCTCGCGGTGCAGTCCTGCAGAAGCGGCGCGGGGCTGATGCCGTTATCGAGCTCGATTTCAGCAAACTTGTTCTCGCCCTGCATGGCAAAGCGTCCGGACAGCGGCTCCTGCTCTGTCGACAGTACATGCACGTTCCAGTGCGAACCTGCACTGAATACCGGCAGGCTGCGGGCGGACTTGGCCAGGCTCCACAGCACCAGCGGCGGGTTGAGCGATACCGAATTGAAACTGTTGGCCGTAATGCCAATGGGCGAGCCATCTTCGGCCTGGGTGGTGATGATCGTCACCCCGGTGGTGAAGGTGCCCAGCGCGGTACGGAATGCCTGCGGGTCAAAACTGCTTTGCACTGCCATGACGAACCTCATGGATTGAATTTTCGTGCTGGCAGTATTCCCCTGGCTTGCGGGGGCTACATCGTCTTAATGGACTAACGGATATGGCCGATTATCGTCCGATCGGACGAGGCATTGCGGGGCGCAGTTCGCTAGCGTCGGTTGATCGAACCGGTGTATCAGAGGACTTATCCATGACGTTCAGCAGCACTGCTCCAGAACAGCTGACCAGCCTGTTGGCGGCGCAGAAAAAAGCCTTTGTCGGCGCAGGCCACGTCAGTGCCGAGCTGCGTCGGGAGCGCATCCAGCGGGTGATCGAGTTGCTGGTGCGCTTCCAGCAGCCGCTGGTCGAGGCCATGGATGCCGACTTTGGCGGCAGGCCCCAGGGCTTTTCGTTGATGAATGACGTGCTGGGTTCCCTGGCCTCGCTCAAATACGCCCGCGACCATCTCGAGCACTGGGTTGCAGACGAGCCGCGCCAGGTGTTTGCGCCCTATGACCAGTTGGGCGCCAAGGCCTGGGTGATGCACCAGCCCAAGGGCAGTATCGGCATTCTCGGCACCTGGAATGCGCCGCTGTTCACCTTGCTCAGCCCCTTGGCCTGCGTGCTGGCGGCGGGTAACCGGGCGATTCTCAAGCCCTCTGAAGTGGTGCCGCGTACCGCCGATGTGCTTGCCGGGGCTTTTGCCGAGCTGTTCGATCCGCTGGAAATCGCCGTGGTCACCGGCGACGCCGAACTGGCGCAAGTGTTTACTGCGCAAGCCTTCGACCATCTGGTGTTTACCGGCAGCACTGCGGTGGCGCGCTCGGTGATGCGCAATGCGGCGCAAAATCTGGTGCCGTTGACCCTGGAGCTGGGCGGCAAGTCGCCAGTGATTATTTCCCGCAGCGCCGATCTGGCCAAGGCGGCCTTCAGCATTGCCGTGGCCAAGGCCAATAACGGCGGGCAAATCTGCATCAACCCGGACGTGGTGTATGTGCCCCGCGAACAGATGGAAGATTTCCTTGGCCTGCTGGGCGCGGCCTACAGTGAGCTGCTGCCCGCCACCGACGCCAATCCTGACGTGGTTGCGGTGGTCAACGACCGGCATCTGCAGCGTATCGAAGGCTATGTGCAGGACGCCCGCCAGCGTGGCGCGCGTGTCGAGCGCTTCCCTCGGGCTCTTGAGGTCGACGCGCTCACACGCAGGCGCCCGTTGCAGGTGGTGATCAATCCGCCCCGCGACAGCCTGATCCTGCAAGAAGAAATTTTCGGTCCGGCACTGGTGCTGTTGCCCTATGAGCAGCTTGACCGTGCGCTGGCCGATATCCATTCACGCGAGCGCCCGCTGGCGCTGTACTACTTCGGGCAAAGTGAAGAAGAGCAGCGTCATGTGCTGCAAAACACGATTTCCGGTGGGGTCAGCATCAACGACGTGATGATGCATGCGGCTTTGCACGATGCGCCTTTTGGCGGTATTGGCGCCTCGGGCATGGGCCATTACCACGGCCGCGAAGGGTTCCTGGAGTTCAGCCATATGCGCACCGTGTACAAGGCTGCGGCCCACGACCCGCGCCGCGAGTGGGGCCTGTTGCCGCCTTATGGCGAGCACTTTTTACCCGCCATGCAGGCGATGGTCACCGCCGACTGAAACCCGAAATGCCCTTGTGGGAGCGAGCAGGCTCGCTCCCACAAGGGGCGTTGCTATTTAAATAAAAACAAGATTTGCTCTGGAGATAGACCTTGCAAAACCCTGCCGAAACACCTGAACAATCCACTGGCTGGCCCCGTCGCCACGTCCTCAAAGCGGGCGCCCTGGCCGTGGGTGCCGGGCTGCTGGGGCGTTTTGCCAATGCCGCTGAAGGCACCGCCATTTCGCCCGCCGAGTATCTGGCAATGGATGCCACCGACATGGCCCGCGCCGTACAAAAGGGCGAACTCAGCCCGCACGCTCTGCTGGCAGCGGCCATGGCCCGCTGTGATGCCGTCAACCCCAAGGTCAATGCCGTCAATATGCGCCATGACGACTACGCCCAGGCACTGCTCAAGGCCCGCAGTGCCAGCGGGACTGCGAATACCGGCGCACTGGCCGGGGTGCCGATCCTGATCAAGGACCTCAACACCTACCTGCAAGGTACCCGCACCACCAATGGCAGCAGGTTGTACAAGGACGCGCCACCAGCGCCCCACACCAGTACCCTGATTGACCGTTATCAGGCAGCCGGGGCCGTGCCGTTTGGCAAGACCACCTGCCCGGAATTCGGCCTGACCACCACCACCGAATCCCTGCTGTGGGGCCAGACCCGCAACCCCTGGAACCTGGCCAAAAGCGCCGGCGGCTCGTCCGGCGGAGCTGCTTCGGCGGTTGCCGCAGGTATTGTGCCGGTGGCCCATGCCACCGACGGCGGCGGCTCGATCCGCATTCCGGCGTCTTATTGCGGGCTGGTCGAGCTCAAGCCGACGCGTTACCGCACACCAAGCGGCCCGGGCAAGTACGAGGGTTGGTTCGGGGCCAGCGTGGGCAACGTGGTGTCGCGCAATATGCGTGATATGGCGCTGTTTATGGACGTGGGGCAGGGACATGAGGCGGGCAGCCCGTATTGGGCAAAACCGCTGGTACGTCTTTATGTTGAAGAGCTGCGCACTGCACCGGGCCGTCTGCGTATCGGTGTGGTGCGTGACTCGTTGACCGGCTCGCCGCTGGACCCGGCGGTGGTCAGGGTGCTGGACGACACTGCCAAACGCCTGGCCGCCCAGGGCCATGAAGTTGAAGAATTGCGCCTGAGCATCGACCCGCGGCAGTTGTTCGGAGCTCACGGCTCGGTGGTTGGCGATGCCTTGCTGACCATGGTGCACGATCGCGAGCAAGTGCTGGGGCGCAGCGCCACGGCCGATGACTATGAACGCATCACCCAGGTGGTACTGGGCAATGCCCAAAAAGTCACTGGAGAGGGTCTGTACCGGGCGCGGCAGTCGTTCGAAAGTATTGGCGGTTATATGGAAGAGCAGTTCCAGAAGTACGACGTGATCCTGTCGCCGGTAACGGCCAACATTACTCCGGACCTGGGCCTGCTGAGCCTGAACCAGCCGTGGGACAGCTATGCCCACAACGCCATGGGCAGCGCGGCCTTTACCGTGCTGGCCAACGTCAGCGGGCAGCCGGCGCTGTCGTTGCCGGTGGGCATGAGCGACAACGGCCTGCCCATCGGCATGATGTTCACCGCGCCATTGGGCGGTGAAGACGTGTTGCTGCGTTTGGGCGCGCAGATCGAGCAGGATCGGCCTTTTGCGAAATTGCCGGTGGTTTAAAAAGCGCCCTGACCCTCTCCCTCAGGGAGAGGGGATTGATTGGCGTTTGCCCTGCGGCTAGCTCCCTCTGCCTTTGGCAGAGGGTTGGGGTGAGGGCCAGCCTTCACCCGATATCCCGACTAGTCCGCTTTGACGATGATCCACAACCCCGCTGGCGGGATTATTCGTCACACACCGCCCGCGCATTCGCGCAGCGAGAGACTGACGGAGAACACACGGATGGATCAGATACGAGAGAAAAGTCCGATTGAGCTTGAGCTGCTGCAACGCGCGCGCAATTTGATACCTGCGCTTAAAAGCCGTTCAGCCCAGGCGGACAAGGACTGCAAGCTACCTGACGAAACCGTTCGCGAAATGCAGGAAGCCGGGCTGTTTCGTGCCCTGCAACCGAAAAAGTGGGGCGGCCATGAAATCGACTTGCGCACCTTTTTTGAAATCCAGATGACCCTGGCCGAAGGCTGCATGTCCACCGCCTGGGTTTATGGCGTAGTGGGTGTGCATCCGTGGCAACTGGCGCGTTACCCGGTAGAGGCGCAGCGTGATGTGTGGGGCGAGGACAGCTCGGTGCTGGTGGCCTCGACCTATATGCCCGTGGCCAAGGTCACGCCGGTCAAGGGCGGCTATCAGGTCAGCGGGCGCTGGGGCTTCTCCAGTGGCAGCCAGCATGCGCAGTGGTGTCTGCTTGGCGGCATCGTGCCGCAAGATGAAACCGGCCCTACCGAACACGGCACCTTCCTGATCCCGGCCAGCGACTACCGTATCGAGCAGAACTGGGACGTGTTGGGGCTGCGCGGCAGCGGCAGCCACGATATCGTCGTTGAAGACGCTTTTGTTCCGGCCCATCGAGTACAGCGCACCAACAATTACGGCATCGAAGCCACACCGGGGCGGCTGGTCAACACCAACCCGATGTACGCCATCCCGTTTGCCCAGGTGTTTGCCCGTGCCGTCTCTACCTCGGCCCTCGGCGCCCTGCAAGGCGCGATCAACGAGTTCCGTGACAACGCGGCCAAGCACATCGGCAAGCATGGCGCCAAAACCGCCGAAGACCCGGCCGCCCAGGCTGCCGTGGCCGAAGCCATCATCACCGTCGACTCGCTCAAACTGGTGCTGATGCGCAACTACGCCAACCTGATGGCGCTGGCCGCCGCCGGGGAATACCCGGATGTGGAAACCCGCTTGCTGTATCGCTACCAGTCTTCCCATGTGACCAATGTGTGCGCCGACCGGGTCAGTGACCTGCTGCGCTGCATGGCCGCATCGGGCTTGTACAACACCAACCCGGTGGCGCGCTTCTTCCGTGACCTGCATCAGGCTCGCGGGCATATCGCCAATAACGAGGCGGCTTACCGGCGCAGTTACGGCCTGGTGCAATTGGGCCTGCCCAACGCGGATCCGTTTGTGTGATCGGCTGATCTACATCCGGCAAAACACCTCTGACCTCAGCGCAAGGCATAACAATAATGACGGCTCACGATCAGTCTCAGTCCAGCTATGACGTAATTGTTGTCGGCTCCGGCGCCGGCGCCATGACCTCAGCCCTGTTTGCGGCTGATCAGGGCCTGTCGGTCCTGATTGTCGAAAAAAGCGATAAATACGGTGGCACTTCGGCGATTTCCGGTGGCGGTATCTGGATCCCCAACAACCACTACTTTGCCGCGCTCGGCGGGCAGGACAGCCCCGAGCTGTCGATGCAGTACCTCAAGGCGGCCACCGGCGAGCATGGCGACCCGGTGCGCCTGAAGGCGTATCTGGATCACGCCGCGCCGATGATCAAAAGGCTCACTGCCAACAGCCACGTGCGTTATGCGGTGGCCGACAAATACCCCGATTACTACCCGCAACTGCCCGGCGCCTTGCCGGGTGGTCGCACCCTGGACCCGGAGCTGTTCGACACCAGCCTGCTGGCCGAAGAGCTGCCCAACCTGCGCAAGCCTTCACCCTCCACCCTGTTGATGGGGCGCATTGCCTGGACGGCCCGCGATGCGCACAAGGCCATGGCGCGCAGCTTTGGCTGGCAATGGCTGATCTTCAAGTTGATGGCGCGTTACAAGCTCGACTTCAAATGGCGGCGCAAAAGCAAGTACGACCGCCGCGCTGCGTTGGGCAGTTCGCTGGTGGCGTCGTTGCGTCGTTCACTGATGGACCGCAATGTGCCGCTGTGGCTCAACACCGACTTTCAGGATGTGGTGCTCGACGGTGACCGGGTGTGCGGCATCAAGGTCGCCACCGGCGGCAAGGTGCTTGAACTCAAGGCCCGTCGCGCCGTGATTTTCGGCTCTGGCGGTTTCGAACAGAACCAGACGCTGCGTGAGAAGTTCCTGCCGCAGCCGACCCGTGCCAGCTGGAGCGCCACGCCACCGGGCAACAATACCGGGGCAGCGCTTGAGGCCGGCATGCACATTGGCGCGGCCACCGCGCTGATGGACTGGGCCTGGTGGGCACCGACCATTGCCGTACCCGGCGAAGAAAAACCCCGCGGGGTGTTTGCCGAACGGGCGTTCCCGGGGGCTATTGTGGTCAACAGCCTGGGTCAGCGCTTCGTCAACGAAGCGGCGCCGTACCTGGAATTCGTCGACGCCATGTATCAGGACAATCGCAAGACTGATGGCCGATCAGTGCCTTCGTGGGTGATCTTCGACGGGCACTTTCGCTTCCACTACGCCATGGGCCCGATGATGCCGGCCCAGGTGATGCCCGACAGCCGGCTGCGCAAGGAGTGGCTCAACACCGTGTACTGGAAGGCCGACAGCCTTGAAGCCCTGGCCATGCAGATCGGCGTGGATGCGCAGGGGCTGGACAGCACCGTGCAGAAGGTCAATGGCTACGCCCAAACGGGTGTCGACCTGGACTTCGATCGCGGCGGCAACGTCTTCGATCGCTACTACGGCGACAGTAATATCAAACCCAACCCGTGCCTGGCGCCGTTGCGCAAGGGGCCGTACTACGCCATGCGCCTGGATGCCGGTGATATCGGTACCAAGGGCGGGTTACTGACCAACCAGCATGCCCAGGTGGTGCGTGAGGACGGCCAGCCGATCCCCGGCCTGTATGCGATCGGCAATTGCTCGGCATCGGTGATGGGCACCAGCTACCCGGGCGCCGGTGGCACCCTGGGCCCGGCCATGACCTTTGGTTATATCGCCGCCAATCATATCGCCAGCAGCGTGCCGGCTACGGCCAGCAGCAAGGTGCGGGCACTGTCATGAGCCGAGCACAGCATACGTCCAGCAACAGCAAAATTCTCGCGCCCTTGCAGGCCGAGCGCCTGAGTGCAGGGGACTGGCGCGACACCTGCGACGTGCTGGTAATAGGTTGGGGGGCGGCGGGTGCCTGCGCTGCGCTGGAGGCCAGCAGCAATGGCGCCAGGGTGATTGTGGCGGACCGCTTTACCGGCGGTGGCGCCAGTGCCAAAAGCGGTGGTGTGGTTTACGCCGGTGGCGGCACCCGGCATCAACAGGCCGCAGGTTTCACCGACAGCACCCAAGCGATGTTTGACTACCTCAAGCACGAAACCCAGGGCGTAGTCAGCGATGCAACCCTGCAAAAATTCTGCGATGACAGTGTCAGCAATCTTGACTGGCTTGAAAGCCACGGCGCGCGTTATGCCCATAACGTGCCGCCGGGAGGGAAGACCTCATACCCGTCCGATGGCCATTTTTTGTATTACTCGGGCAATGAGCTGGTGCCTTCCCATGCCGGCACCCGGCCACCGGCGCCCCGCGGCCATCGTACGGTGGGCAAGGGCCAGTGTGGCGCGGTGCTGTATGGACATCTCAAAGCCGCGTGTCTGCGGGCCGGGGTGCAACCGCTGTTGCAA
>NZ_WIVQ01000138.1:0-7739 GCF_009600545.1 Pseudomonas sp. FSL R10-1339
ACCGGTGTCGCTTGCGCCAGGGTCCAGCCCAGCCCCAGAGTCAGCGCCGGGATGGCCAGGATGCCGCCACCGGCACCGGTCAGCCCGAGCACCAACCCCACCAGCATGCCAAATAAAATAATCAACATGGTCAGGGTCAATCCGGCTTGCAGTCAGTGAACCACTCGCGGCCTTTGAGCATGCCTTGCCAGTAAAACCACGGCAGCAATGTGGCCTTGAGCAGCCACGCCGATTTGCGGGGTACGGTCGGGTCCAGGGGAAAGGTGGGTAGCAGTTTGCCGCCATAGCCGAATTCAGCCAGGATCACCTTGCCGTTTTCCACGGTCAGCGGGCAGGAGCCATAGCCGTCATAACGCTTGGGCAAGGTCACGCCCTTGCGCAGTGCGAGCAGATTTTCGGCCACCACGACCACTTGCTTGCGGGTTGCCGCCGCGGTCTTGGCATTGGGTGTATTGCACACATCGCCCAGGGCGAAGATTTCGGGGTAGCGTGGATGTTGCAGGGTCGCCGGATCGGTCTCGAACCAGCCCGCCTTGTCCGCCAGTTCACTGCGGCGGATCACATCGGGCGCCTGCTGCGGTGGTACCACATGCAGCAGGTCGAAGGTTTTAGCAACACAAGTCACACCGCCCTTGGTATCAGTCACATCAAACCAGGCCGTTCTGGCGGGACCGTCAACCTTGACCAGATTGGACTGGAAGGCCAATTGAGCCTTGTAGGCTTCAACGTACTTCATCAGCGGCGGGACAAAAGCTGGCACGCCAAACAACACCGCCCCCGCCAGGTTGAACTCCACCTTGATAGCGTCCAGAGCACCGCGTTTGCGCCAATGATCGCAGGCCAGATACATGGCTTTTTGCGGCGCACCCGCACACTTGATCGGCATGCCCGGCTGGGTAAACAGTGCCTTGCCGCCCTTCAGGCTGCGCACCAGTTCCCAGGTATAGGGCGCCAGATCGTGACGATAGTTGGAGGTCACGCCATTCTTGCCCAGGGTTTCTTCCAGGCCCTCGATATTTTCCCAGGCCAGTTCCAGCCCCGGGCAAACGATCAGTTGCTGGTAACCCAGCTCGCTGCCATCGCTGAGCAGCACAACCTTGCGCTGCGGAGCAAAGGCACACAGCGACGCCTTGACCCACACAGCACCTTTGGGCATGACCGCAACGGTGGGGCGAACCGTGTTTTTGATATCGTAGGCCCCTCCCCCGACCAGCGTCCAGGCGGGCTGGTAATAGTGTTCGGTGCTGGGCTCGATCACGGCGATACGCAAGGCCGGGTTACGCTTCAACAGGCTGGCCGACACCGAAATACCGGCCGAGCCACCGCCCACCACGACCACATCGTACTGCCTGGCCTCACGCGTGCCCTGGGTGGCCGCTTCAAAAAGCTTGGCAGAGCGATTGCCCGTGCGGCAGTACGCCAGCACCGGTTTGGGCAACTCGTCGAGCAGTTCACGCAATTGCTGCACCTGCCCGGGTGTTGCGCCGCTGGTCGCTACTGGCAGATAGGCAAAGCTCAGCCCCAGGGCCTGCGCGGCCTGTTGCATCGCGGTGTGTTCGGGTTGCTCAGGCCCGCCTTCATGGTCGGGGCGGTTGCACATCACGCTGGCAAAACCCAGCGCAGCCAAGGATTGGAGATCAGACTGCTCGATCTGACCGGTCACGGAAAATGACGCGTCGATTCGCTTGATGCTTTGCTCCATTGAGCACTCCAGGCACAACTAAAATGAATGGATTGGGAGGGCGTTACTTTTTGAGCGCTTGCCCGCAATACAGCCCCGACAGGGTCTGCATCACAGAAACCACTTCAAAGCTGGCGAGTGAGTAGAAAATGTATTTCCCCAGCCTTCGGGTATTGACCATGCCCTCATCGCGCAACACACCGAGTTGTTGCGACAGTGTGGGTTGTCTGATGCCGGTCAGCGCTTCAAGTTCGCCGACATTGCGCTCACCTTGAGTCAACTGGCAGAGCAGCAGCAGGCGATCTTCATTGGCCAACGCTTTGAGAAGGGTGCAGGCTTTGGAAGCAGAGTCGCGCAGAAGCCCGATTTCTTCGCTGGTTAGCTGAGCAGTCATGAAAAGCTCCGGTGCGTGATGGTCGACAGTCTACGACTCGATAATATATCTTTCAATATATTGATCATTCAACGACCGCCACGAGGCCCCTCATGCATCCCGAAATTCAAGGTTTCTTCGACCCGGCGACGTCGACCGTGAGCTACGTGGTCCATGCTGCTGGCAGCGTGGAGTGCGCAATCATCGACCCGGTACTGGACTACAATGCCGCCGCCGGGCGTATCAGCACCGTCAGTGCCGACGCTATCGCCGCTTTCGTGCAGGCTGAAGGCCTGAAGGTGCAATGGCTGCTGGAGACCCACGCCCATGCCGACCACCTGTCGGCCAGCGCTTACCTCAAGCGCAAGCTGGGCGGGCAGATCGGCATCGGGGCTGCCATCACCCAGGTCCAGGGGGTGTTCCGCGATATCTATAACCTTGAGCCGGAATTCAAGCTTGATGGCTCGCAGTTCGATCGCCTGTTCGAGCCCGACGAGCTGTTTCATATCGGGCGACTAGAGGTGCGGGCGCTGCATGTGCCCGGCCATACCCCGGCCGATATGGCCTATCAGGTAGAACACCACAGCCTGTTTGTGGGCGATACCCTGTTTATGCCTGATGTGGGCACCGCCCGTTGCGACTTCCCGGGTGGCGATGCGCGGCAGTTGTATCAATCGATCAAGCGCCTGCTGGCATTACCTGAGTCGACCCGCCTGTTTATGTGCCATGACTACCCGCCAGCCGGGCGCGAAGCCTGCTGGTCGACCACGGTGGGTGAACAGCGGGCAAAAAACATCCACGTCAATGACAGCATCGACCTGGCAGGTTTTGTCGGCATGCGTACGGCCCGCGATGCCACTCTGGGGGTTCCGGCGCTGCTGATTCCGGCGATTCAAGTCAATATTCGTGCAGGCAACCTGCCGCCTGCGGATGACAGCGGCCTGTGCAGCCTGAAGATTCCGCTGAACCGGTTTTGAGCGCCCAAACACTTGCCAGGAACAGGGCAGCAGCGGTTTTGATGAGCGGCGCATTACCCGTGGGAGCTGGCTTGCCTGCGATGCAAACACCGCGCTCTGACAGGTAAAACACGGTGATTCCATCGCGAGCAAGCCCGCTCCCACTAGAACCCGGGCAGCCCCAGGCGCATAAAAAATCCGGCCTGAGCCGGATTTTTTAGTTAGCCAATTACTGCATCCACGGGGGTGGTGGCTCTTCAGCCTTGCTCGGTGGCGCATCATCGGCAGCACGCACTGCCTGGCGGAAAGCTTCGTCCAGACGTGCAGCTTCGATTTCGCGCATCACCCCGCCGACATCCGCCAGCTCGTCCGGCTCGTCAAACTCGCCCGTCAACACACTGCCAGGGTGCAGGGTGGCAGCTTCGTAAAGTGCCCACATTTCCTTGGCGTACTTGGTCTTCTTCAGTTCCGGCGCAAAACGCCCGAAATAGGAAGCCATGTTGCCCACGTCACGCTCCAGCATGTTGAAGGCGTGGTTGTTACCCGCCGCATCGACCGCCTGGGGCAAGTCGATGATGACCGGGCCGGTTGGCGTCAGCAAAACGTTGAACTCGGACAAGTCGCCGTGAACCAGCCCCGTACACAGCATCAGCACGATTTGCTGAATCAGGAACTCGTGGTACTCGCGGGCCTGATCCGGCTCCAGCACCACGTCATTGAGACGCGGAGCCGCATCGCCGTACTCGTCCGCCACCAGTTCCATCAACAGCACGCCTTCGAGGAAGTCGAACGGTTTAGGAACCCGCACACCCGCACCGGCCAGGCGAAACAGTGCCGCTACCTCGGCGTTTTGCCAGGCATCTTCGGTTTCTTTACGACCGAACTTCGAGCCCTTGGCCATCGCTCGGGCCTGACGGCTGTTGCGAACCTTGCGACCCTCCTGATATTCGGCGGCCTGGCGGAAACTTCGTTTGTTGGCCTCCTTGTAAACCTTGGCGCATCGCAGCTCATTGCCGCAGCGGACTACGTATACAGCTGCTTCCTTGCCACTCATGAGTGGGCGCAGCACCTCGTCGATCAGACCGTCTTCGATCAGGGGTTCTAAGCGTTTTGGAGTCTTCATCAGCTTTTATTGTGGGTCCTTTATTACCAAACACGCGAATGTCATTCGTTATACGGCAATCCACTCACCACGGGGAGAGGGCAAACGATTTGAATGATAGACGAGCAACACGTTTTGAGCACCGACTTAACCCTGTCGAAACAAGTCACCCGGGGTAAAGCCGAACATCTTTTTAAACGCCGCAATAAACGCCGACGTTGATTCATACCCGCAAGACAGCGCCGCCCGCGTGACATGACCGCCTTCCTCCAGCACCCGTAACGATGACAGAAGACGCACCCGCTGCCGCCAACTGCGGAAACTCAAACCTGTTTCACGTTGAAACAAACGCATCAGGGTTTTTTCGGACATCCCCAGCCGATCCGACCACAGGCCCAGGTTCGCCTCGGCATCAGGGGTTTCGACCAGCTCATTGCACAGCACCAGCAAACGTTCATGACGGGGCAACGGCAGTGAAAAACCGACCTCGGGCAGGCTTGCCAACTGGTCCAGCAGCACCGCCACCAAGCGTTGCTCGCAGCTCCCGTCCTCGGGGTAGTCGACGGGCAGCGCACAAAAGCTTTTGATCAGCTCCCGGGCCAGCGGCGTGACCTCCAGTACCCGGCACTGCCCCGGCGCCCATTGGCAGTCCTCACGGCGCACATAGAGGCTGCGCATTTCAGCGCGCATCGAGGTGATCACTTCATGCTCCAGCCCGGCCGGAATCCAGATACCCCACTGCGGGGGCGCAAAAAAACTGCCCTCGTCGGTATGTACGCCCAGCACACCACTAATGGCGTACGAAAACTGCACCCAATCGTGTCGATGGCGCGGCGTCCACGAGCCCGCGCCCAGGCTTTCGGCCCGGGCATACAGGGGTCGTGGCAGGGCATCGAGTACCGGAATGGCACGCGGCAGCCCACGTTGTCCGTTTGGCGGCATTGATTGGCCTTATATCGCAAGACGACAGATTGCTGCGACGTTAGGCTAAGTCATCAATTCTTACAATATTGCGGTGCCGACAATGCCTGTACTCAAACATCTCAAACGAATGTTCACCGACTGGTTTCTGTGCGGCATGCTGCTGGCGACTTTCCTGGCCTATGTGTTTCCGCATTTCGGTAGCACTGGCGGCGCAATGCACGCGGAATGGGTGATCAATATCGGAGTGTTTCTGGTGTTTTTCCTGCACGGGGTGAACCTGTCCAGTGAGCAGATCAGTCACGGCCTGAAAAACATTCGCCTGCACGTTATGGTGCAGGGCTTTACCTTTATCGTCTTCCCGCTGATCTGGGTGGTCGCCAACAAGCTGTTGGGCGCCCATATCCCGCCGTTGCTGATGTTGGGATTTTTCTACCTGTGTGCCCTGCCCTCGACCATCTCCTCGTCGGTGGCACTGACCGGCAGTGCTGGAGGCAATGTGCCGGCAGCGATTCTTAACGCCAGCCTGTCCAGCGTGCTGGGGATTTTCCTGACACCCTTGCTGGTCAGCTTCGTGGTGGGCAGCGGCGCAGGGGGCATCGACCTGGGTTCAACCCTGCTCGACCTGTGCGCCATGCTGTTGCTGCCGCTGGTGCTGGGCCAGTTGGTTCGCCCGCTGTGCGGACGCTTTTTTGCCCGGCACAAGCGCTACACCAATATCTGCGACAAGGTGGTGATTCTGCTGCTGGTTTACGCCGCGTTCTGCAACTCGATGGTCTCGGGCATGTGGCAACAGCAGGGCAGTTCGGTGATTGTCAGTGCATTGGTCGGCAGTGCGGTCCTGCTGGCGATTATCCTGTGGATGACCACCCGCACCGCCCGCGCCCTGAAATTCAGCACCGCAGATGAAATCGCTGCAGTGTTCTGCGCCAGCAAGAAATCCCTCGCGGCGGGTGCGCCGATGGCGGCCCTGATTTTCGGGACCAACCCGGGGCTGGGCCTGATTTTATTGCCGATCATGATCTACCACCCACTGCAGTTGATCGTGTGTTCGGTGATGGCCGAGAGTTATGCCACGCGCAGTCGCGCAGAAGCCAAACACAACAACATCTCGGGTGGGAGCGGGCTTGCTCGCGATGCCGACGCCACGGCGTAACAGGCACACCGCATTGCGCCCATCGCGAGCAAGCCCGCTCCCACAGACGGCTATCGCTCAATTATTGCAGTAACACCCTGCCCGCCCGCCGCGCAGATCGAGATCAAACCTCGACCCTGCCCGGCGGTGGCCAGCAGCTTGGACATATTGGTCACGATACGCCCGCCCGTCGCCGCAAACGGATGACCCACCGCCAGGGAACTGCCCTTGACGTTGAGTTTGCTGCGATCAATCGCCCCCAGCGCTGCATCAAGCCCCAGCCGGCTTTTGCAGTAAGGCTCGTCCTCCCAGGCCTTCAAGGTGCACAGCACCTGCGCGGCAAATGCCTCGTGAATCTCGTAGTAGTCAAAGTCCTGCAAGGTCAGGCCATTACGCGCCAGCAGCCGTGGGACGGCGTATACCGGTGCCATCAATAACCCTTCTGCACCGTGTACGAAATCTACAGCAGCTGTTTCACCATCGCGCAAATACGCCAAGACCGGCAAGCCGCGCTCCCTGGCCCATTCTTCACTGCCCAACAAGACCGTCGACGCACCATCGGTCAGTGGCGTGGAGTTGCCCGCCGTCAACGTGCCCTTGGCGCTGCGCTCGAATACGGGCTTGAGGGCGGCCAGTTTCTCCAGGGTCAGGTCGGCACGCAGGTTGTTATCACGGCTCAGGCCCATAAATGGCGTAAGCAGATCATCTTCCCAGCCGGCGTGGTAAGCCGCCGTCAGTGCCTGATGGCTGTGCAGCGCCAGCTCGTCCTGCTCAACCCGGGGGATGTTCCAGGTTTGCGCCATCAACTCGCAGTGCTGGCCCATCGACAGCCCGGTGCGAGGCTCGCCGTTGCGTGGAAATTCGGGCTTCAAAAAGCCCGGACGCAATTGCAGCAACGCCTTGAGCTTGTCCACAGGTGCCTTGAGGCGATTGAACTGCAGCAGCCATTTGCGCAGCCCGTCATTGATGCCGATCGGAACATTGGAGGCAGAGTCCACGCCACCGGCAATCCCGCACTCGATCTGCCCCAGGGCAATCTTGTTGGCCACCAGCAATGCCGCCTCAAGCCCTGTACCGCAGGCCTGCTGCAAGTCATAGGCCGGAGTTTGCGGCGACAGCCGCGAGCCCAGCACACATTCGCGGGTCAGGCTGAAATCCCGCGAATCCTTGAGCACCGCCCCGGCCACTACTTCGCCCATGCGCAACCCGTGAAGGTTGTATCGCTCGATCAGCCCTTCCAGCGCCGCCGTCAGCATGTCCTGATTACTGGCAGTCGCATAAGGCCCGTTGGCGCGAGAAAACGGGATTCGATTACCACCAATAATTGCTACACGACGCAGACTCATACGATTCACC
The DNA here is from genome assembly GCF_009600545.1 of Pseudomonas sp. FSL R10-1339. Taxonomy (NCBI): domain Bacteria; kingdom Pseudomonadati; phylum Pseudomonadota; class Gammaproteobacteria; order Pseudomonadales; family Pseudomonadaceae; genus Pseudomonas; species Pseudomonas sp. FSL R10-1339. Next base: position 7,525 of record NZ_WIVQ01000138.1, read on the forward strand.
CTATTCTCTTAAATCCATTAATCGTTACCAGCGTAGGCCTTATTGCCGATAACGAACGACCACGGTCTGTTTGTGGTCAACCCTTTGAACCCCACCTGTCGGAGAGTGTTCCATGTCAGACCGTTATATCGACTTCGTCAACTCATCCCTCGGCCAGCGGCTGGTCGGCGCGTTGGGGCTGCCGTCACCGGGACGACTGGAGCGCTGGCAGGCCG
>NZ_WIVQ01000139.1:0-7266 GCF_009600545.1 Pseudomonas sp. FSL R10-1339
GGCGCGGGTGGTGGGCCACGTCCACCGCGCCCACCGGTTCCACCCCGTCCACCCATTCCGCCGGTACCACCCGGTCGCGCTGCACGGGCGATGGGGTTGATCGGCAAAGTGGGCAAAGTCGGAAAACTGATCCCCGGTGCTGCCTTGATTGAAGGCGGTATGCGTGCGCTCGACACCTTCCAGAATGCCGATACGCAGGAAGCCAAGGCCGAAGGCTATGGTGCGGCAGCGGGCAATATGGCCGGAGCGCTGGCGGGTGCTGCAGCCGGTGCGGCGATTGGCTCAGTGGTACCGATTCTGGGCACGGCCATTGGCGGCGTGATCGGCGGCATTCTCGGCAGTATGGGCGGTGAATCCATTGGCGCGAGCCTGGGCAAATCCTGGTTCGGTGCAGATGATAAAAAACCGTCAGAGCCGGTAGTCAAGGCACTGGCATTTGATCCGCGCTTAACCCGTGCCCTGCCCGGGGCAACCAAGATGGGTGATGTCGTGCGGTCGTTCTCCAGCGCTGCCCCCACAGGGCCGCTGGCCATGCCGCCGAAAATCGAACCCATCCTCAAAGCCGCACCACCCAAGATCGATCAGAGAATCGACATCCATGCACCGCTGCAAATCACCGTGAAAGGGGATGTCAAAGACCCGGCCGCACTGGCCCGGGAACTGCAACCGCACCTGCAGCGGCAGATGGAACAAATCGGCCAGCAGATGTCGAGCCGTAACCTCTATGACGCCCCGCACGTCGAATAAGGAGCACACATGACCTACGTGGAACAGCTGCAATCAGGCTTGAAATACCTGGTCGCCGCCGGCGTAACCGGACGCCGTAGCCTGGACGGGATGCTGGGCCCGGTAAATGGCGCCATCAGCGACATCACCGGCGCCGCCTCAGCACTGGACGACTTGCCGTTTATTGGCCCTGAAGTGGGGGCCAAGGTGCAGCGGCTTGTGCGCGGGGTCAACGCCGCCCAGGCCAAGGTCGGGGCAGTGGTGGCCACCTACAACAACGCCACCCGGGCAGCCTCGCAAATCGAAGAACGCCTGGGCACGCTGAAAGAACAGGCGGGCAAAGCAGCGGCGGCGATCAACAAAATCGCCGGCAATGCCAACCCGGCCCTGGCCAACATCATCCCCACCGGCGCCTTCGGCAAAGACCTGACCCCGGCCGTGGAAGCGGTGAAACCCTTCCCGCATTTGCTGATCATCCAGCCACTCAAGCCGCAATCCCAACCCTACTACTTCAACCTGGATACTGCCGCTTTTGAAGAACTGAGCCGCACCACCGACTTTCGCTGGGCCTCGCAAGAACGCCTGACACGCCGACCGGCCCAACAGGCCATCGGCATGGGCGAAGAGCGGATCAAACTCAAAGGCTCGATTTACCCGGGCTTTAAAGGCGGGCTCAAACAACTGGACACCCTGCGCAGCATCGGCGCCCAACTGCAGCCGCTGGGCCTGACCACCGGCTACGGCGACGTACTGGGCAACTGGTGCCTGAAAAGCATCGAAGAAGAGCAGGGCGCCTTCCTGCAAGGCGGCATCCCGCGCAAACAAGCCTTTACCCTGGAGTTTGTACGCTATGGCGACGACCTGCAGAACCGCTAGCGGCGACGTGCTCGACACGATCTGCCAGAACTACTACGGCCACCTCAACGGCACGGTCGAGGCCGTGCTCGATGCCAACCAGGGCCTGGCCGATGAGGTGCAGCCGTTTCGGGCAGGGGTGGTGATTGTCCTGCCGGATCTGGTGGTGCCGAGTGAGGAAGGGGTGATGTTGTGGGGTTAATCATCCAACTCAAATTGCAGGGCTGACTCAAAGTCCTGGCCGCCGTAATAAATGCCAAGGATGGAAACCTGTTTGGCATCAACGGCAAAGGCAATGACAGTACGCTTGCGGTAGTTGGTGATACGCAGGCCCGGGCGAATATCGTCGCGCAGATTACCCCTAAGGGGAAACGTGCTCAGCTCTTCGCAGTGGGTCACGATGGCATCGGTATAGCGCTGGGCAATCTGCGGCGAAGCTGCCGTGGCAATGTACCCATAAAGCGCCGCCAACTGCTCCAGAGCTTCCGGTGCAAACTCGACGGTGTACGCCATCAGGATTGAGTAATGGCGTCTTGATGCTCTGCCGCTAATCGCGCGCGTACCTGGTCGATACTTAGCGCACGGGAGGGGTCGGCTTTCAAGGCATCGTAAGCCGGGGCTACCTGGCCGGCGAGCCAGTTCTCCAGTGCGCGGTCCCGGGCCATTAGTGCTCGCAAGCCATCACGAATGACTTCACTTTCAGTGGCGTACTCACCGGCAGCCACCTTAGCTTTCACCGCATCAGCCATCTGGTTGGGCAGCGTGATGCTGAATTGTTGAGTGCTACGCATGATGAGCCTCCCGGACTAAGTAGGATTTAATCCTACTCCATCCTTAAATACAGGCCTAGCGTCTGCTCGACACTATGTGACGTGTGGTCAGTCAGGCAAAGCCAACCCCTTTTGTTTTCTTTTTACTCAGCCTCGCCCTGTGCGGGGCTTTTTGCCGTCTGGAGCATTTATGACGCCCACCTTTCGCATCGTCGCAGACGGTTCCGATATCACTGCGTTGATCAATGACCGCCTCTTACTGCTGCGCACCACAGACAAACCCGGCATGGAGTCCGACGACTTTGAACTGCGCATCGATGACCGCGACAGCGCCGTATCCTTGCCAAGTCGCGGGGCCAGTATTGAGGTCTTTCTCGGCTACAGCGGCACCGCGTTAACCCGCTTGGGGCGTTACACCGTGGACGAGGTCGAACTGTCCGGCCCACCGGATACCTTGGTGATCCGGGGCAAAGCCAGCGATATGCGCGGCAGCGGCAAAACTACCCGCAGCGGCAGTTGGGAAAACGTCAGCCTGGCCAGCATTGTCAATGACGTGGCCGCACGCAACGGCTGGCAGCCAGTGTGTCCGATGGCCATCGTCGTGCCCCGCGCCGACCAGCTCAGCGAATCAGACTTTAACTTTATCACCCGGCTGGCCAGGCAAAACGACTGCACCGCCAAAGTCGCAGACGGCAAGCTGTTGGTCCTGCAACGCCAGGCCGGGCAGAGCGCAAGCGGCAAGGTCCTGGGCGCGATCACCCTGACCCGTAGCGACGTCAGCCGCTGGCAATTCCGCCTCGCGGATCGCAGCACCCATAAAGCGGTCAGCACCCAGCATCAGGATAAAAAAACCGGCAAGTTGGCCATCATCACCCTGGACAACGACCAAGCCCCGGACGGCCTGCCGCCAGTGCACACCGATCGCCATATCTACCCCAACAAATCTGCCGCCGAACAAGCGGCCAAGGCCCGGCTGTCCGCCTTCAATCGCTCCACCGCTGCAGTACGCCTGGAAATGCCCGGCCGCACTGACCTGTTTGCCGAACGCAGCATCAACGCCCAGGGCTTTAAAACCGGTCTTGATGGCGAGTACCTGGTGGACTCGGTCGAGCAAGTCTTCACCCAAAGCGGCTGGACCACCACCGTCGAATGCAACGGCGGCAAGCAGGGCAAAGCCAAGGCCAAAGGCAAGAAAACCAAGGCTAAGGCGCCGCTACAAGTCATCCAGCTGTAACCCCCGGCAGACATTCACCCAACCCGCCTTGTGCGGGTTTTATCGTTAGGGCAAACCCATGTCGATTACACGGCAACAACTGCTGCAGATCCTCCCCAACGCCGGCCCAGTTGCCGGCGTTTTTGTGCCGCTGCTGAACACCGCTATGGTGCGATACCAGATCATTGGTCAAAAGCGCATAGCCGCGTTTATCGCCCAGATTGGCCATGAGTCCGGCCAGCTCAAATACGTCAAAGAAATCTGGGGCCCAACCGCCGCTCAAGCCAAATACGAAGGTCGCAAAGACCTGGGCAACACCGTAGTAGGCGACGGCTCCAAGTACCGGGGGCGTGGCCTGATCCAGATCACCGGCCGGGCCAACTACATGGCGTGCGGCGAAGGGCTGGGCCTTGACCTGATCAAGCAGCCCGAGTTGCTGGAAAAGCCACAGCACGCCTGCATGTCAGCGGCATGGTTCTGGGCGACCAGGGGCCTTAACACCCTGGCCGACGCGGGCCAGTTCGACAAGATCACCCGGCGCATCAACGGTGGCCAGAATGGCGCAGCGGATCGGCAGGCGCTATATGCCCGGGCGCTCAAGGTGCTGGCGTGAAGATCGATGCAGTGAAGTGGGGCGGGGTGCTGCTGATCATCCTGGCCCTGATGGCGGGTAGCGCGTGGGCGGCATGGACGTGGCAGGCCAACGCCTACGGCCAGCAACTGGCCGCCCAAGAAGTTGCCCACCAAACCGAGCGCACCCATCTGGCCAATGCCAACTCAACGCAAATTCTGGCAGAGCAGGGCAAGCGCCTCGCCCTGGAGCAATGGCTGGCAGCCAGTGACCAATCCCATTACCGAGCCCTGACCGATGAGAAAACGAAACAGGCACGCCTGCTTAATCGCCTTGCTAATGCTGACCTGCGGCTGTCAGTCCAACTCGATGCCACCGCAACTGGTTGTGACGCAGTGCAAGCCACCACCGGCGCCGGCGGCGTGGTTTATGGCGCCCATAGAGCCCAACTTGACCCAGCGCATGCTCAACGAATTATCGGAATCACCGGCGACGGCGATCAAGGACTGATCGCGCTGCAGGCCTGTCAGGCCTACGCCAAAGAAGTATCAGGCACAAAGTAAAAGGAGCGGCCGAAGCTGGATGCGTCAACATCCAGCCCGGCCACCGAACCCGCAGATCTGTCCTGAAAACCCAGTCAAGGTATCTGGATAGTGATTAAAGACATTAACTGGGGCTGTATATTGCGGCGTACATAGTCATATAGGTGGGTTCGTATGGGTTAATTAGCAGATAGTATTGTGCTTGTGTGAAATTATTTAATTGGCTATTTTGGTAAGCAATTCGGTGTTGAATAAGTGTATACAGCGGATAATATGGTATCCGCTGTTTTTTATAAATCTTGCTTTATTGGTGGCAAGCCAGTTGTTTATTTTATTATTAGCTTTTCTTCTCCGCATGCGGTAAGAAGTGCATTTACTCTCTTAACTCGCATATAGCGCTCTTTAGTCCTGGAGTTCATGCTTTTTTTGTATTCTTCGCGTGTATCGCTAGTTGGCGCATCGCCCCTAAGGTGGCTATAGAAATCATTTAGCTGTTGTTTGTAGTTGCGCACGGATTTTCCATTAATGGCAAGTATCAGCGCAAGCCCCCAGAGCCCGTATAAATGTGATACACCACTAATTCGGATTCCCGTGTAGTCAAGGTTCAGAAAGTCAAGGTCGTTGCACATTGTAAGCGAAAGGTTAAGGGCGTCGTCAAAATTATCATTGCTGTATTTTAGGTATAACTCATCTAGGATTTTTTGGCTGGAACCAATTACTAGTCGTTGCTGAGCAGATAATAGGCACTCAGAACAAAATTCCTTGTCTTCCATTCGCGCCAAGTCAGTTATGCCGAGTCTTGCGATGAAGTAAGGGTGGCTTCTTAATGCCTCGACTGCATTCAATATGTTTGACGAATGATATTGAGCGTTTCTGAGCTCTTGACCGTTTAGCGCTTCGCCATTTCGGTTAAGTCTGTCAAAAACTTCCTCAATAAGCCCTTGGTCCGAAGGGTCTACGTACTCTACTGGGAGATCATATTTCCAGAAAGCAGCTTTAAATTCGGCTAGCCGCTTGTCTGAACTTAAGTCTTTGAAGTAGCTGCCATCTAGGATGCCTTCCTCTTCAACGGGGCCGTACTCATTTGCAGCTGGTATTTCGTTATTAATAAAGCGTGCGATAGCTGTGAGGCGCTGTTTGCCATCGATGACGTCGAAGGTTGTAGTTCCTGTGTTATTATCGATTTTACGATGCAGGAAAATTGGAGGAATAGGGAAATTTCGCAATATGCTATCAATTAGATAGCTCTGTTTTTCGTCTGACCATACCGACTTACGCTGATAAGGTGGATCATAATTAAATTTTTTAGCTTGATTTTGCTCGTGAAAACTTGCAATTGAAATGGTGGTTGTGTTGCGATCTAATTTTTTGATCATTTTACCATCCTTGCAAGGTGCTTAGGGTTGGAGTACGAGTGATAAGACTTGAATAAGCTGCAGCATACAGCTTCAAAATGAGCATTGGGAAATGGATTTACTGAAATAACTCGTGCTTTTCGTGATATCTCGCCGAGAAGCATATCAATTTCCTTACGGTCCACATGCCAATAGCTCAATCCATAAATTACCACAAGATCATTTTCCTCAAGCTGCTTTGCAGCTTCTACAGTCTTATCCCAAATTTGCCTAATCCAGCGGTGTTTATATCTATCAGATTCCCCTGCTGGGGGAAGAATACCTACTAATGGGTAATGGCTGTCTAATGAGTCATACTTCACTGTTAGCTCGTCGATGCCACCCTCAGTAAAACTGGCTTCGTAGTTGACTGCGAATGCCGTATTGTCAATTTCCGAGTGTCCACAGAAAGTGATGGATCCATGAGGTTTGTGGATCTTGATTTTTGAGTCATTATTCTCGTCTAAAAGAGGTATGGAGAAGTTGATTTCTTTAGACTTAAGTGTGCGTTCTAAAAAGGCATCGTAATTAAAGTTTACAATATCTATAGAGGTTATATTTTCATCTTCTGCTGCTTGAATAAGCCAGTCGAGTGGTTCGCAAGACTTTTTGCTAGAAAAGAAATCTTCTGATTGAAGGATTTTATCGTAGTGTACGAATAAGTATCTTAAGTATGCTACTAGCTCTTTGTAGGCGCGTATATATATACCATCTTCAAGAGACGCCGGATCGGCTAGGCAGCATGCGTTGACAGCCGTGATTATTTGTTCAATAACTTCATATGAATTACTGGGGGAAGTTGTTTGTCGAGCACCTAGAGCCCACAAATTTGGGCAGTGCTCATAGCTCAAAAAGCCAGGCTTTCCTGTTGCTGGCCAAGTTACATCGCAACCCATAGAAAAAAGATTTGACAAGTCAACACTGGCGTGATTCTTCTCTAGCATTGAAATGGAAAGGCCATTTCCAGCGATTAGCATTATTTTCATACAATATCCATGCTCTAGCCAGGCAGTACAGATCTGGCTGGTGCTTTTTGGGAGCTTAGTTTACGAGAATTCTAGTTTTCCCCTTTAGTAATTGGGGGTTCCAGCTTTGTGTTGGGTTAACGTTGTATCTAAGGAAACTCCGAACAAGTCTCCAAGTATGCTGAAATACAGCCTCACCACCTGCCCCGAGTGCGTCATGAGCCAGATGA